>JAJQGP010000163.1 GCA_021200475.1 Lachnospiraceae bacterium | reverse complement strand
ACCGCGTGGGCGGCGGATTTAAGGACGGCGAGGGCGCGGCCGGGAGTATCAAAGCGCAGCTGGAAAAAGAGGGCTGCGAGGTATCGCTTTTCGATTATGGCAAGCTGGATTTCTACGAGATGTTCGAGGGCGGCGTTGAGGATATCAAGAGCAAGTTTGACCTGGCAGTCTATGTGGCCTGCATCGACACGGCCAGCAACCAGTCCGTGCGCCGGATTGACTGGGTACATCTGATGGCGGCGGATGCGCCGTGGTTCTTAAATGACGTACCGGCGATGTTTATCTCCATCGCGAATCCGTATCACCTGGTAGACGCGCCGATGGTAAAAACCTTTATCAATGCCTATACACCGACAGAAGAAGTGATTGATGCAGTCGTGGACAAGATCATGGGCAGATCGGAATTCAAGGGTGTCAATCCGGTCGATCCGTTCTGCGGAATCTGGGGCGCGAAATTTTAATGAGGAGGAAAAATCCATGGATGAAATGCCATTGGAAATGATTTTTGGTAATTATGTGGCCTGGGAAGCGAAAGAGGGAACCTGGTTTCTGAATTTTATGAATGGATCCGAAAATATGTATCTGCTGGAAGGCGAGGAAAAGGCGCTCCTGATCGATACCGGCTATGCGGTGGGAAATCTGCGTGCGTTTGTGGAGAAGCTCACGGATAAGCCGCTGCTTGTAGTGAATACCCATTTTCACCCGGATCACGCGGCCGGAAACGGCGAATTTGAAGAAGTGATGATGAGCTGGAACTACAAGGTAGATGAGCCATCGGTTACCGCGCCGGGGTCAGGCCCATTCCCGATTGAGGCGCTTCCGCATCCGGATTATAAAAAGGTTCTGTTAAAGGATGGGGATGTGATCGAGCTTGGTGGACGGACAATTGAGGTGCTCGAGGCGAAACCGGCACATTGCAACAGCAGCCTGTTTTTCCTGGATCGGAAGGAACGCATGTTGTTCTGCGGAGATGATTTTGAGGCAGCTCAGGTGATGATGTATGATAATTCCAACAATCCGGACGCGCCTTATGAGGTGCGGGAACGCCTGATGAATTTCCGTGCAAACGCGCAGCGGCTGAAAGGTTTGAGCGATGCGTATGACTGGCTTTTGCCCAACCACAATGGCTATCCGATCGCCAAGAGCTATCTGGACGATTACATCGGCCTGGTGGACGCTGTCTTTGCGGGAACCGCTGCGATTGAGGATAAACTGAACCATCCGTTTGTGGATATGGATCCGAGAGCGCCGCTTTTGTGCCGGGTGCGGTATGCGAAGGGCAGTATTTTCATTCTCAGGGATGAGCTGATGAAGGTGTATGGAACAGGCGAAGCATAAGGCTGGTCTGCATAAAAAATATTGAGGGGGTATCAAACGATGGGAATGGATTACAGCAAAGTGTCTGACTGGATCATCCGGGAGGATTCTTTCCAGCCGCTGGCTCTGGGAAAATGCGAGGCGATTATGAGCCTCGGAAATGGTTATATCGGCATCCGCAGCGCGACAGAAGAGCGCTACCTGCGGGAGACCAGAGGCACCTTTGTAGCGGGAACCTTTAATAAATTTGATGAAAATGAAGTAACCGAGCTGCCGAACGCGGCGGATATGATGGCGATTGAGCTGTCAATTGATGGGGAACCATTCGACCTGAGCGTCGGCAGCCTGGAAGACTACACCAGAGAACTGAATGTGAAGACTGGTGAGCTGAAACGGAGTGTCATCTGGACGTCTCCGGCAGGTAAGCGTGTGTCGTTTGCTTCGTATCGGGGCGTTTCTCTGAAGCATCTGCACTGGATTGCGCAGCGGATCGAAGTGAAACCACTGGATCAGGATGTGACGGTGAAAATCCGTTCCGGTATCAATGGAACGATGACAAATACCGGAAGCCAGCATTTTTCGGAAGGCGATAAGCGTTTCTATGACAAGCGCTTTATCCAGTTCGTGCAGAGAACGACACAGTCCGGGATTGATTTTGTCAATACGACTTCACATAAGCTGACTCTTGGCGGGAAGGTATTGGATCAGGAGGCGCAGGTCTTTATCGAGCGGCGGGAAATTTTTGCCGGATATGAGACAGAGGTAAAGGCCGGAGAGCTTCTGGAAATTGAAAAGTATTCAAATGTCTACACGACTCGCGATTTTGATGCTCCTCTGTTGTTTACCACGGATGCGCAGGAGACGGTCACGGCTGAATTGCAAAAAACCGGGCTTTCCGACTGCAAAGAGATGGAACAGATGGGCTATCGGAAGATTGCTGATGAGTCTGCAGCCGAGTGGGAGAAAGAAGTATGGTCGCAGGCGCCGATCTGTATTGAGGGATATCAGGAAAAAAAGGAGAGGCCGGAAACAACTGCTGGCAGCACGGATGATGCCGGAGTTTTGTCCGTGAAAGCAGATCCGGCACAGTTGGATCAGTTCGCGGTGCGCTTCGCGCAGTATCATATGCGTGTGATGGTACCCGCGCACGACAACCGCATGAATATCGGCGCAAAGGGGCTTTCCGGAGAGGGATATAAGGGACACTGCTTCTGGGATACAGAGATTTTTCTGTTGCCGTATTACATATTTACCAGTCCGGAGATTGCCCGCAAGCTGGAGGAATACCGTTATCTTTCCCTGCCGGGCGCGCACGCAAAGGCCGAACATAATGGCTATCAGGGGGCGATGTTCCCATGGGAATCCGCGTGGCTGGATGACGGCGAGGTAACGCCGGAGTATTGTGACGTCGATATCCTGACCGGGCTGCCGATTAAGGTATGGTCTGGCATCATTGAACAGCATATCACCGCGGATGTGGCCTTTGGCGCATGGCAGTACGCGGTGATTACCGGTGACGAAGAGTTTATGGATCAGTACGGTTATGAGCTGATCATGGATACGGCCTGCTTCTGGGCGTCCCGCCTGGAGCTGGGTGAGGATGGCTTTTACCATATCAATGACGTTGTGGGACCGGATGAATTTCGTGAGCACGTCAATGATAATGCATTTACCAACTACATGGCGCGCTGGAATATGAGCAAGGCCATGGAATATTATCAGATTTTAAAAGCCCAAAAGCCTAATCTGTTTGGTAAACTGGAGGCAAAATGGGAGAACCGTGCCGCAGGCGGCAGTGCTTCCGGCCATGCGCTGGAGGCTGCGTATGAGAAATGGAAGGACGGATGCGAACACATTTTCCTGCCACTTCCGAATGAGCAGAACGTGCTTCCGCAGGACGACCGCTATTTGAGCTGCCGCGACATTGATCTGACGAAATACAAACAGCAGGAGCATATTGGCGGCATTATGCGTGACTATAATCTGGAGCAGATCAACCAGATTCAGGTCTCCAAGCAGGCCGATGTCCTGGTTCTGTTTTTCCTGCTGGAGGATCAGTTCACGCCGGAGGTCAAGGCTGCGACCTGGAAGCATTATGAGCAGCGGACAATCCATGATTCCTCGCTGTCCCTCTCTACCCATGCGGTGCTTGCCTGTGATATGGGAGAGCCAAAGATGGCATATGACCTCTACCAGAAGGCATCCATGATAGATCTCGGCCCGTTCATGGGGTCGTCCAATATGGGAATTCACGCGGCCTCCTTTGGCGGGGTGTGGCAGTGCGTGGTGTATGGCTTTGGCGGAGTGCGGATGCTTGGCGGAAAGCTGCGCATCAATCCGCTGCTTCCGGATGCGTGGAAACGCTTAACCTACACGATTATCTGGAAAGGGCAGAAGCTGGCGGTCAAAGTGACAAAGGACGAAATCGCGATAGAAAATCTCACAGGTGAGACGCCGGTCGAGCTGGACGTGGCGGGTCAGGCGCGTGTCCTTGAGGGGAAACTGCGTGTGGCGGTACGATGAGATAAGTGTCTGTGTGTTTATACAAAGGAGGGCAAAATGAGTTACGCGGGCCTGACATTTACCAATGATCATATTCTCATGGAGCAGGAATACAGCCTGCTTCATGAGGCAAACGTAGCGACGCTTCTGACCACCGGCAATGGCTATATGGGCGTCCGCGCGAGCCTGGAAGAGTTTTCCAGCCTGGGAATCCAGGGCTTCCTGGTGCGCGGCGTGATGGATGAAGTGGTGGAAGTGCGGCTGACCATGTGCGATAATATGTACATGAAAAAATATTACGTCGAGGAAGAACGCCTGAAAAAGTTCGAAAAAGAGGAGCGGGCGATTAACCTGCTGGATTTTCTTCTGATCCGTTTTGAGATCGGCGGAGAAATCTTTTATCCGTGGGAAGGCATGGTTCATTCCTGGAAGCGGTGGCTGGATCTGTCCGATGAGACCCTGCACCGTGAAGTAGTCTGGGAAAACAGCAGGGGGCAGAAAAGCCGTCTTTCTTTTGTTCGGTTCGCTAGCTTTGCGGATGACCATACTTATTGCATGAAAGCGTCCATTGAACCGCTCAATTATTCCGGAGAGGTTTCCATTTACAGCGGCCTGGATCTGCGCACAAAATCCAATGGCCAGATGCCGCAGAAATCCACAGGAACCGGGTTTGAAGGACAGACCCTCTGGCAGGAAGAAATTGTCGGGCCGAAGTATGGATTCCACGCAGTCACAGGTGTTGTCAATCAATTCAGCCAGGGCGACGCCAGATGGGAAAATATAGACGGAACGGCGCCGGGAGCGGATGAGCGCGCAGAAGGTCTGGTCATGCAGAAGATTACCTTTGCCGCTGCGCAAAATCAGTGCTATAGTCTGGATAAGCTGACAGCGACAGTGACGAGCCGCGATTTTGAGGAAGGCAAGGTTCTATCCAATGATGCGCTCCTGAAAGAAAGTGAATCGCCTCTGGACTGTGTGAAAAAGTATCTGGAACGTTTAAAGAAGAGCAGCTATGAGGAAGAATATAAGAAGCACAGATCCATCTACCAGGATCTGGCGGCGAAGCTTGAGGTTTCCATAAAGGGCGATGAGACAGCAGACCGGGCCATTCGATTCAGCAATTACCATACGCTGCTTTCGATTGCGCGGAATGATTATGTACACAGCTTTTCCGCGAAGGGTCTGACCGGAGAGACTTATAATAACTTTGTCTGGTGGGACGCGGAAATTTTTCAGGCGCCTGTATTCCAGCAGACGATGCCGGAATACAGCAAAAATAATATTTTATTCCGCTATTCGCATCTTCCCCAGGCGAGGAAGCTGGCAGAGCAGGAAGGCTGCCGCGGGGCGCGCTTCCCGTTTACAACGGGCGTGACTGGTGAGGAAACAGCCTGGATTGATGTACGGCATCCTTTCATGCAGATTCACTGTGTATCCGATGTGGCGTTGTCTGTGTTGAATTATTATGTCTGCACTGGGGACGAGGAATTTCTGAAGAAATATGGGATGGAGATCCTGCTGGAGGTATGCCGCTACTGGGTTACCAGGGTCGAGTGGAATGCCGAAAAGAAACAATATGAGATTCTTCAGGTGACAGGAACGGATGAGCATCATCCGTATGTAGACAACAATGCCTATACAAATTACAGTGTCCATCATGTCCTTTCCGATACGCTTCGGCTGTTCGAGCAGTTTGAGGGAGAACTGTCTGAGCTGAAGACCAGAATCGCTTTTACGCCGGAGGATGCGGCTGCGATTGCGGACGTGGCGCAGAAGCTGTATCTGCCGCTGGATAAAACGACCGGGATGATTCCGCAGTTTGACGGTTATTTTGATCTTTCCAGAGAACTGGAGGTACAGGGCGGCAGTAAGAGCGGCTACACGCAGATGAAGCAGGCTGGCCTTTATAATAAGAGCCAGGTCATCAAACAGCCGGACGTGCTGATGCTTTTTGCGTACCAGAATCTGGCAGACCGCGACATTTGCAGTGCATCGGCGGAATCTGGCTGTGGTGTGAACGTGACATCGGCAGCATGCGATTGCGGCGGCAGCGTTCAGGGTTCGGAAGTACAGGCAAGGGGTGAGTGAAGAATTCCCATGCCGGTAAAGGCTTACAGCCGCAACCTCGACTACTACCAGGGGCGGTGCGAGGCAGCCTCCTCACTGTCTTACTGTGTACATTCGATCTGCTTCGCGGATATGGATATGCCGGAGAGCACTTACGGCTATTTGATGGAGACGGCAGAGATGGATCTGAAAAATATGCACGGCGGTACGGAAAACGGCGTGCATTCCGGGTGCGCAACCGGCGCGTGGATGGCGGTTGTCCGCGGCGTGGCTGGTATGAGGATGACGGAGACCCATGTGGAATTTGACCCGCATTTTATTCCGTGGTGGGAGGAAGTGAGCTTCCATTGCGTCTGGCACGGACAGGGCTATCAGGTCACACTGTCGAATGAAGAGCTCCTCGTAAGTGCCGATGTGAAGAACAGCGAAGTGCTTCCGGTGGTCATCCACCATGTGTGGCAGATCCTGAAACCGGGCGAGACGGGGCGCAGCGTGATTTCTTAATGCGCAGGGCTGCGAAAGGAAAGAACTCAAAGGAGTAAAAAATTATGAGAGCACAGAAATGGAATGAAAACTGGATGTTTTGGGAGGATAAGGATTCCTTTGCTCTGGTCTGGAATGTACCGGAAACCGCGCGCAAGGTCACACTTCCGCATGACGCGATGCTGGAGCGCCGCGTCTATGCCGGGAGCCCGAATATGGGGAACACGGGATTCCGGGACGGCGGTATCTACTGCTACGTGAAAAATCTGTACGTACCGGAAGATGCCAGAGAAAAGCTTCTGATGCTGAAATTTGAGGGCGTCTATATGAACGCGATGGTTTACGTGAACAGCCAGCTCGCGGGAAAGAATATGTTCGGTTACACGACCTTTTATGTGCCTTTGAACGATTTGGTTAAATATGGGGAAGAAAATGAAATTCGGGTGCAGGTGCGCAATAGCGGTATGACAAACAGCCGCTGGTATTCCGGCAGCGGA
>JAJQGP010000096.1:10726-33412 GCA_021200475.1 Lachnospiraceae bacterium | reverse complement strand
CATTATAATGGATTCCCTGATATTTACCAGACACGTCTTATTTGACGTTTACTAACGCGCTGCCCTCTTATTAACCTACTAATGTCTCACCTGTTCGGGCTTTTTTAGCAGTTTTTATGGTGAAATTTACTTTTTCACTTCATCTGATATTTTGTGGCCTAAAAATATGAATTCTTATCCTTCAGGTTTCGGCAGATAAGAATACACCTTCGGATACTGAATCCTGCTCCAGTCAATTTTCCCGGAAAGGTATACCCGCTCAGCATACTTCTCTTCTCCCCGTTTCTTCCGGTATACTGCGATCACCCTCTTATAATCTGTCACGCTCATCCGCATATCTTCTTTTACCACCGTATTCGGGACGTACTCGCTAGTCAATACATCCTTCACGAAACCGATATACGCTTTCGTGCTGCCTGCTGCCTTTTCTGTATACAGCTTCGGATGAGGTGAATTAAAATCTCCAACCATATTGGCCGACAGATTCCTGCATATGACAAGCGGCAGGACATCCAGTTTCATCGGTGTTGTTCCATCAGGTGCAAACGCAAAATCATCCGGGCTCAATTTGTGTCCCAGGCACCTTCTGTAAAAATCAGTTGCCTTAAGTCCGTCACAGGCCGGCTTAAGCCCTGTCAGATGCATAAAATTATAATCATGAAACGCAAATTCTATGTACGAGACAGCCTTATGCTTATCCATGCAAAGAAACAATAGATTCCTGCCATTCAGTTCTTTATCATAAACCTCAGAATACTTCGTCACTATTCTGATCGCATCATCCTTGCTGTAATTCATGTTTACCCCTGTTTTTTCAATAAATAAGAAATGGGAAAGCCGCCAACGCCGCAGCGCCACCCGGCTTTCCCATAAATGACTGGTTTTTCTGTCGTCCGCCGACTCTCGGTTCCATCCAGCTTGTTTGCTGTTCTACCGCTTAGCTTCAGGTTTTTCTGTTGCCTGCCAACTCTCCGGTCCAAAGCCCGGCTTAAATATCGGATTTAAGGTGCCAGCCGCACCAACAGGATGTCGCCTGTTTTCCTGTTTCTATTATATGCAAAATCAGCAGAAAAATCAACCATTTCAGCGAAACATTATACTAGTTTTTATAAAAGGCAATCCCACAAAAAGATGGCCAAAAGCATTGATCTTTGATTGTTAATTTTTCCAGTTGTTCAAGTCCCCATTCCGGAACATCCGGCATCCTTACTCTACTCTGCTGTCGCCGATTAATTATAGAACAGTTTCTTTCGTCTTGCTGCTCCAGGCACTGTAATAAGTCATGCGTTTTTTCTCCACATAGGCCCGGATTCGAAACATGTAAGTTGTGTCGGAATTGAGGTTCTTACGAGCCAGCTTAAGCTTACCAGTGACTTTATTGAACCAAATCGCGCATGTGCGCCATTTGGTTCAACTGAAACAAAGGTACTGTCTCAAAAAAGGCTAATGTGCAAACTTCCAGGTACAGGATACTCTATTACACGGGCGAAGGCAGGGAGCTTTTCCTGCTCTTCTTCCTTTCATATGAATAATTGAATAATTTGCGAAAGCAATTTACGCTATTCCTATGTTCTGATTTCCGTATATTTTTGTCTTCCCCGGCACACTTGCAAAAATAGTTGCGAACACCGCATCTCTCGTTGTATTATCCTTAGCAAACTCGTTATATAACTCATCAACAGAAATCTCGCCTTTTACAAGCCTGCGTACCAAAACGGTATGCGTTAAAACCTGATTATAGCCTTCCGGATCAACTTCTTCCGGATTTATGAAATCTTCTTCCAGATCCAGCGGCAGCAGGCTATGTGAAATGCGATAAGACTCAACAGAATTTCGTACTTCGTAAAATCCCCTTTGAGGTCAAAATATACAAGGGGAGCCTCATAGCGCCCCGACCGCATATCTTTCGATATATAGCTCATACCATTTGTGCTGATTTTTACCTGTAAGCCTGCTTTCCTCCCTGCGGTACTGCTACTTCCACCCACCAGCAACCTTTCATTCAAATTTGCTACCCTTACAATTTCTCTTTGGTGTCCGACGGATTATAGATAAATGGGTACTCCAATTTTGTACCGTAATGTCCCGTCCCGACCGCCCTGAACCTTACGGCTGTTTTTTCCTGTAATCGTTTTCTGCTTGCAATCCGTGCCCACTCAAAGTTAATATCCGGATCCTCGCGGCATCTCTGTACAATTACAGCCGCTGCAATAGACCCCATCAAACACATCACGGTACGCTTAGGGTCTTTGTCAAAAATTTTCTCCAGAGTCCATTTATTGTCTTCATAACGAACATGTCCAAGATCCATAACCAATATTTGGAAAAGTTCTGCTCCATATGTATCTGGACGAACGCGTATAATTCCATCATCCAAAAGTAACTTAGCACGCATACATTTTCTGATATTGTGGCGAAAACCTTTAGCAAGTAACACTTTATCGTCTATAAAACTTCTATTTTGCACCGATGTACCTTGTTTGTCCTATAATAGCCAATCCCGACCGCAAGGATTCTGCCCGTAGTCAAAGGGAAGCCTCCCAGTTTTCCCTGGAACCGCAAAGCGTATTTTTTATCTTTTATTTGCTGAATAGCTGTCTCAGCGCTGTCATCAACCTTTAATTCAATAATAATACCATCATCCATTCTGTCATATGGATAAAAAATATAATCAACGTACCCAATTCCCGCCTTATCTTCCCTCTGTATATCGTACTTATTTCTTGCAGCGATATAAGCCAGTTTGATACTTCCCGACAGTTCTGCTTCGTTGCTATATGACAAAAGCGGTGATTCTGAATCATGTACAAAGGAAAGCATCCGTTCAACAGTATCCGTATCGCCACCCAGGGTTGCCTGCAAGATTCTGGAAGACTCTTCTTCCAGTCTACGCATAAATCGTACTTTGGCTCCTTTCGAACGGTCTTCTCGAATTCTTCCTGCAACTCTCTGTTTGGAATTCTTACGCAGCCATCATCATAATTCAGGAAGCCATAAACCACCATTGCAGATAGAATCTCATCCGCTGTACTAAGGTGCATTGATGTCGCAGCATACTCTGCCACATCTGATTCCACAGACTCTCCGGCAATCAGCAGAATGACAGCGCTTCTTACTCCATCCACATCTTTCGCAATATAACCCGAAAGTTCCGAGTATTTTCCTGTGTTCGTCCAGTAGCTTCCGATCTCGTTGCGGGAAAGAGCAGAGACAACAGAACGCGGATTGTAAATACTCTCCTTTCCCTTTGTATGGTACCCGTCATACCATTCCTTCAGATCTGTCCTTGATATGGCTGGCTCTGGTGTATTGGCAAGGTAACGCTCATAAAGTTCATCCACCTCTGCATTTGTAAAACCAAAATATTCGCTGAATACCGCCGTATTTTCCATATTGTACTCATCAAAATTGTTAATGGTAGAACTGCTGGAATATTTTGCAATCGGAAGGATTCCGGTCATATATGTCATGGAGACATATGCGGTTCCCTTCGTTAATCCTGCCAGGAATCCCGTATAATTTTCTTTGTCCTCTTCTGTAATAAAATTCTTATGAAAAATCGCGTCCCATTCGTCAAAGACGAAGATAAAATTTTCTCCATTATACTCATTAAATACTGCCTCCAGAGCATCCCAGACTTCATCACCCATATCAATACCAGCGTCCGGATAGGCCTTTATCAGATCCCGCTTTAGCATGGTGGTAATTCTTTCAATGTATTGGTCATAGGACTTGCAGTTTTGCGGCATCTTGCTAAAATCGATATATATCAGATTGTGGCGATTCAGGTGTTTTGCGTATTTCTCGCTGGACGCAATTTTTAAACCAGCAAATGTTTCACTGGCGTCTGCGCCCTTCCCGAAAAATGAACCAATCATATACGCCATGATGGACTTGCCAAATCTGCGCGGCCGGGTAATACAGATATGATTGTTTCCCTGTTCTACGAGGGGTATCAGATCATTCAGCATTTCCGTCTTATCCACGAAATAAGGCTTATTTGTCTCGCTCTTGTAAAGAGAAAGAACTGTGCTCGGATTTAAATACTTTCCCATCTGTTTCACCCGCTTTCACTGCTCAGTTTTCTTGAGCCGTATCAAAAAATATAATATATGTTTTCATACGTACTTCACTGCAAGTGAGAAGTACTGTCCAGAATAGTTACTAAATATCTTACTTTTCCTTAATCATCCATAAAACGAATAATCTGCTGAATCGTGTGAGATATATTATAGGAACTGTAATTGTAGCAGCCCTTATTCCATCCGGCCCAGTCGCCCTCCGGATCGAAATAGCGGCCATCAATTCTCACCCAGCTGTGCTTTGTGTAACCATCTGCGGCCTGATCACGTGTACCGGGCACACGACCACGGATCACGTAGGCGTCATATCCAATCTCGCAGGCCAGGGCAGCAAAGGCACAGGCAAAGCTTTTACAGTCTCCGCGGCGCTTCACAAGCATATCGTAGGCACATTGCTTCTGCCATCCGCTTGAAAACGAGGTATTGTACTGAACGTATGTCCAGCCGCTTCCTGTCATGTAATTCCAGCAGGCTTTCAGCTTCTCCGACTGGCTCATACTTTCGGTCGTGATGTCCGCTATCACCTGCATGACCTTGATCTTCAGACGGCTTTCCGTATTATCCACAGCTGCACCGCTCTCCGTAAAGGTGATGCCATCCACGGTTCTGGTCGATATTTTTCCTCCCGAAGTGGCCCTGTAAAGCTTGCCATTTACCACAAACCAGCCGGTCGAAGCCGTACCCTGTGCACTCACATAATAAGTTTTGCCGTTGATGGTGAGAAAGCGTGAC
Organism: Lachnospiraceae bacterium; assembly: GCA_021200475.1. GTDB lineage: Bacteria > Bacillota > Clostridia > Lachnospirales > Lachnospiraceae > Choladousia. The sequence continues at coordinate 28,598 of JAJQGP010000096.1, read as the reverse complement.
TTTTTACCGGTCTTAAGCCGTCCCTTTACGCCAAATACATAAACGGTATCGCCTATTTTATACCCGCCAACCGCAGCTTTTCCGCTGCTTTTAAAATAATATCGGTAGCCATCAATCGTTTTCCATTTGTTTGTCAGCTTCGTTCCATCTTTTTTGTAATAATAGTAATAGCTGCCAATCTTAACCAGCCCCTTCTTCACTGTTGAAGAAGAGGACACTGCCGCCGGTTCATCCAGGCCGCTTTCTTCCGAGGCACAGGAATGCGGCGCTGCCAGGCCGGACAAAAAAAGCAGACACATAACCATCATCGGAATGGCATGAAGCCATCTCTTTTCCTTCATAACGTTTTCCTCCCGTTTTCTTACCTATAGCATCTCCCTGCTTCGCATCTTTCACCCGATGCTTTCCCGCATCACGCGCAGCACGTTCCCGCTTCTTATCTTGTCCAGCTGCCTCTGGCTCAGTCCCCGCCTGAAAAGCTCTTCAAACAGCAGATGCATCTGTGTGGGATGTCCGATCTCGAAGGTACCTTCGATGCCGTCGAAGTCCGTGCCCAGGCCGACGCAGTCTTCGCCGCCTGTTTTTATAAAATGCATCACATGATCGGCAAGAAGCTCCACGCGCGATACCTGGTTGGTCAGATCCGGACTCAGAAAATCCGGACTGAAGTTCAGACCGCTGACTCCGCCTTTCTGAGCGAGCGCGCGAATCATCTCATCGGTCAGGTTTCTCTGGTGCGGCGAAATGGCGCGGCAATTGGAATGAGTCGCGACGAATGGCTTTTCCGAGAGCTTTGCCACGTCCCAGAAGCCGCCGTCGGAGAGATGGGAAACATCAATCAGAATGCCGATGTCGTTCATGACCCGCACCGCTTCTTTCCCAAAGGAAGTCAATCCGGCATTCATGACCTCCGGATCTTTGGAATTTGGGGAACCGAAACAGTTGGCAAAGTTCCATGTCAGGGCGATTGCGCAGACTCCCTCTTCTTTCAGGGCAATCAGGCGATCCATATTGCCGTTGACCATCCGGCCGTCCTCGATGGTGAGTACGGCGGACATCTTTCCGGCGCGATTATTTTCCTCTATCTCACGGGCATTGCGCGCCATGGCGATAAGCTCTGAATGCTCTGCCACTTCCCGGCACAGATTCTGTGTGAGAATCTTCCAGAGCGTTTCCTCCATATTTACACCATACGAAACGCTTTCTAAGGAAGCAGCTGCTTTCCCGTCCGGCCTCTCCCAGAAGGCTTCCCGTATCAACTCCTCCCGCGGCGGGAAAAAAACGGCGAAGAACTGGCACATTTGCCCGGCTTCCCGCATCTGCCGCAGGCTCTGCATGCCCTTCCCGTCATATAGGGTTTCTTCCTCATATCGCACCGTGCGCAGCAATGTATCACAGTGCATATCCACGTACGCGCAGGTTTGATCCTTTATCTGACTGTTTAATCTATGTTCTGATCTTTCCTCTTTTGGCATTTTCCTCATCCTTTGTTGTGTCAGGGCTTTTATACCCTCTCCCGTATCCATTCCACGATGTCCTTCCACGCTTTTTCCTTATCGGTCTCATTAAGCAGCTCATGCCGGTCTTCCGGATAAAGAATGCAGGAAACGTCGCGCATCCCAATCGCGCGGAACTGCTCTTCTACCCGATGGACGCCCTTGCCGGACGCGCCGACCGGGTCCTCCGCTCCGGAGACAAACAGCACCGGCAGGTCGCGGGGCATCCGCCGCAGGTACTCCATCCGGTTGATCTTATACAGGGTCAGCATCAGCGTGTAATATCCGTTAAAAGTAAAGGTGAACCCGCACTTCGGGTCGGCCAGATAGGCGTCTACGTTCTCTTTATTTCGCGAGAGCCAGTCCGCAGAGGTGCGGTTCGGTGCAAATTGTTTATTGTAAATACCGGAGGTCATCCATGCAAACAGACGGCTGTGATGGTGCCATCCAAAAAGCTTTCCGCCGACCTGGCAGAGCGCCAGAGCCAGCCTGACCTCCGGTTCCGGGTGATAACCGGTGCCGCAGAGAATCGCGCCATCCACACCGTTCCCATAGCAGCAGATGTACTGCCGTGTGAGAAAGGACCCCATGCTGTGACCCAGAATAAAGTAGGGCACGCCGTCATAGTCTTTTTTCATCAGGCGGTAGACGTGGTGAATGTCACGGACCAGCGCACGGTTGCCGTTTTTTTCTGCAAAGTAGCCATATTCCGGCGCGGCAGCAGCGTGCTCCAGTCCATGGACAGACGCTCCGCATGGGGCTTCTGCCGCGGAATCTCCGTGTCCAAGATGGTCATGCCCGGTCACCGCAAATCCCTGCTCCGTCAGGTATTCCGCAAACGCGCTGTAGCGGGCAATATACTCTGACATTCCGTGGACCAGCTGTACGACCCCGCGCACCTCCCCATCCGGAATCCAGCGCATCCCGTGAATCTGTTTTGTTCCCTCACTGGATAGAAAATAAAAATGTTCTGTCCGCATACCGGCACTCCTTCCTTAAATAAACCACTGTTCCTGAGGCAAACTGATATTGGCATCCTGGCAGACACCGGAAACCACACCGGCATCTGTCCAATTCACCAGCACAGCTTTTCTATGAAAACGCATCCGCCAGCGCCGCAAACTGCTCCAGCGTCAGGGTTTCTCCCCGCACCGTCTCACTTAGTCCCACCTTCTGAAGAGCTGTCAGAATCTGTTCTCTGGAATATTCCAGATCTCCGGCATTTTTCAGCCCATTGACCAGCGTTTTTCTGCGCTGGTTAAAGGAGGCGCGGATCAGGCGGAACATCCGCCTCTCATCCTGTACCTGGACTGCCGGGACGCTCCTGCGCGTCAGGACGATCACCGCACTGCCGACGCCCGGACGCGGGATGAAGCAATTGGGCGGTACATTGGCCGCCAGATAGGGCTCGGCGTAGTACTGCACAGCCAGGGAAAGCGCGCCATAGTCCTTGTTTCCCGGGCCGGCCTGCATCCGCAGCGCCACTTCCTTCTGCACCATGACCGTGATGCTCTCCAGCGGCACATTGCTCTCTAAAAGTCCCATGACAATCGGAGTCGTAATATAATAAGGAAGATTTCCGACTACTTTGATCGGCTTCCCTCCGTTCTTCTCCCCCGCCAGCGCGGCGATGTCCACTTTCAGGATATCCTCGTTGATTACGGTGACATTGTCATAATCGGAAAGCGTCTCTTCCAGGATCGGAATCAGATTCCGGTCAATCTCGACCGCGGCCACCTCACGCGCTGCCTCCGCCAGATACTGCGTCATCGTCCCGATTCCCGGGCCAATCTCCAGGACAAAGTCGTCCTTCGTAATCTGCGCAGCCGCGATAATCTTCTCCAGTACGTGCGCATCGATCAGAAAATTCTGTCCGAATTTTTTCTGAAAATTAAAGTGATTCTTCTGTATAATCTCAATGGTTTTCTTTGGATTTGAAAGCTTTTCCATATCAATCATCTGCCGCCCGGCACGCTTAAGAAGCGCCGCCACGGCACCTGCCCCGCGCACAGCGTCCTTCAGCGGGCTGGTGCGACCGGCCGCCGAACGCACACGAGGGGCAGTTCCATAACCCTTTCATAAGATAGATGTAATGTAACTATTCAGAACAGCAGGCCACAGACCGCCTTCTTCGAAGGCTATATGCCGCTAGCGCGTCATATGTCTGAGGCTTGATGGGCGTCCAGCCGATACACCCGCCGGGCGTTCGCGTAAGTAGCCTCCTCCACCTCCTGCGGATCGATCCCTTTGATCCCGGCAATCGCTTCGATCACCAAAGGCAGATAAAGGGAGGAATTGCGTTTCCCGCGATGCGGCGCGGGCGCCAGATAAGGGCAGTCGGTCTCGACCACAATGTGATCCAGAGGCACCGCCGCTGCGACTTCCTTCATCACACGCGCGTTCTTAAAGGTGACGACGCCGCCGATACCAATGTAATATCCCAGCTTCACATACTCCAGTGCCATCTGCGCGGACGAGGAAAAACAGTGGATGATGCCGCCCGTCGTTCCGGCGTGTTCCGCTTTCATGATGTCGAACGTGTCCTGTGCCGCGTCCCGGCTGTGGATATTGACCGGCAGATCCACCTCCTTCGCCATCTGCAGCTGGCGCACAAAGCACGCTTTTTGCAGGTCTCGTAGCGCCCCCTCGCTGCACTCGGCGGCAGATCGTCCCGCCCATTCCAATGCGCTTTGCGCAGGGTGGGACTCATGGCTTTCCCTATTCCAATAATAATCCAGCCCGATCTCCCCGACCGCTACCGTCTTTGGCCTGCGGCAGAATTCATACAGCCGGGCGAATTTGTCTTCCGCCGCGTCTGCGCTGCACGGGGCGCTGTTCAGGGCGGAAACGCCATCTTCCGCCGAAGCCGGTTCCTGGTATGCTGGTACTTCCTTCATCAATTCCCCGGCGTGATCCGGATGAATCCCAGCCGCCGCATAAATATACGGATAGCGCGCCGCAAGAAGCTGGCTCTCCTCCACATCCTGCCAGGAGGCGCCCATGTTTACAATACCGGTGACCCCGGCTGCCTCCATCCCGGCAAGCAGTGCTTCCCGATCCTCATCAAAGGCCTCCTCATTGTAGTGTGCATGTGTATCAAAAATCATCGGTTTCTTCCTCTTCGTCTGTCCCTGTGCAATGCTCCTGCCATACTCCGTATTCACTCCATGTCCAGCGTATTCTATAAGCATTGGGTTGTCGCCGACTTATCAGGCAATGCCTGCAGGCACTCTTTGCTTCTGATCAATTATAGTAAACGACGTAAGTCGCTTTACTTTGCGCCCTTATCATACAATTTCACCGCTTATATTTCAAGTACACAGAAAAAAATAATTATTTTTTCATATCCCTTTTGCTTTCGGGACATCTATGCTATAATATTCGGACAGATTTTCCGTGAAACATGTTTTTAAGAATCGGCCAAAGCGCAAAGAAGGGGTGAATGATGTACTGTGACAAAGAAAGCGTTTCAAGGGGGGAACCCGCAGGCAGAAGACTGACCGTTGGCGTACTTGTCAGCGGCATTCTTGATGACTTCACACAGCACATCTGCAATGGCATTATGGCAGAAGCACAGGTGAAGGATGTAGATACCATCTTTCTCCCCGGCAAATATCTGGATCGTGACCTGAAAGACAACCGCGAGCTGATGTATGAATATCAGCACAGCACTGTTTTTTCCTATCTGGAAAAAGGCTGCGTCGATGCCCTGATCGTCGCAGCAGACTGCATCGGCTGTTTTACGACACAGGAGCGGATGCGCAGACTGCTGCACCAGTATGACGGGATTCCGATTGTACTGATTGCGGCCCGAATGGATGGTTACCTGGATGTGACCTTTGAAAACGAATCCGGGATCCGGGAGGGACTGGAGTATCTGATTGATACCTGCGGCTTCACCCGGATCGGTATGATCGGCGGACATGAGAACAATACCGATGCGGTCGAACGTCACGAAATTTTCCGCCGCGTTCTCTCCGAACACGGGCTTGCTTTGCCTGCGCACCGCTATACGGAAGGAGACTTATCCTCGAACAGCGATCCAGCTTATCGCGCATTTCTGGATGAAAATCCGGATCTGGAAGCCGTCTTCTGTGTCAATGACGATACCGCGCTCGGCCTGTACCAGGAGATGCACCGGCGCGGGCTTATGCCCGGGCGGGATCTCTCTGTTTTCGGCTTTGATGATACACCGGCCAGTGCAAAAGCGTTTCCTCCGCTTTCTACCGTACTCGCCGACCCGAATCAGCTGGGCGAGGCAGCTCTGCACGCCGTACTGGAGCTGTGTTCCGGCCAACCGGTAAAGGAGCATTCCATTCCCACACGTTTTATCCTGCGTGACTCCATCCGACAGGGGAAGGAAGGGAGAAAAAGCGTGATACAGATTCTGGAAGGACTGGAATCCGGTTTTCATGATATTTTTTATCACAATTATCACGCAGAAGCCCAGATCGATCTGGAGAATGTCAGACAATCCTATATCCGGCTGTTTGAGTATCTCGCCGCTTACTTTATGCGGAAAGGCGACAGCTCGGTCTCTGTCGCGGATATAGGCTTTGCTCTCGATGATTTTCTGAGCCGGGACGTTGTCGGCATCGCGGATATGGATGGCCTGATGACGGGATTTGAGCAGTTTTACCATGCTCTTCTGGAATTTCAGACCGATACGGAATCCCGCTTCGAGCTGAGGAATGCCTTTTCCACGATTTACCGGAAAATCATTCGCGCCATGAACCGCCATTCAGCCACCGTACTGAAGCAGGAATACCAGACGAACTACGATATGAAGCTCTTCGTGCAGAACCTTCTGCAGTTTGAACATGGGACCGATGAGAGCTTCTGTTCCATTCTGGAGAACCTGGACTGGCTGCAGATCAGAAACGCCTGGCTCTATCTTCTCCCGGCCCCCCTGGAGCACCAGTTCCTGGAGCCATTCGACACCCCGGCTGTGCTGGAGCTGAAAGCGGTTCTGAAGGATGGCCGGGTGCGATCCGTACCGCAGCCGGAGCAGGCACAGACCTTAAGGGAAATGTATCAGAATACAAAGCCGGCCGGTGAAGACGCACACGCCCAGATTATGCTCCCTCTTTTCTTTGAAAAAATCGTGTATGGCGTCCTGATCTGCGATATGGCGCATTCCCTGTATGTCAACGGTGAGTTTCTGATCAACCAGTTAAGCTCCGCGATCAAGATGATTACGCTTCTCCAGGCCAACGAAAAGATTCAGGCACAGCTGGAGGTAAATCTGGAGGCGCTCAGAGACCACAATATCGAACTGGACACCATCTCAAAGTCCGACCCGCTCACCGGTATTCTGAACCTCCGCGGCTTCTATGCACTGGCCGAGGAACGCTTCGAAGCACTGTGGCAGGCAGGGCGCCACCAGATCGTCCTTTATATTGATATGAACAACCTCAAAATTGTCAACGACCGCTTCGGCCACAGAGAAGGAGATTCCTCCCTCCATCAGATTGGGCAGGTTTTAAAAGAACTCGTAAGCAGCCGCGGCATTGCCGGACGTGTTGGAGGAGATGAATTCACCTGTCTGATTGAGACACGCAGAGGAGACAATGGTGAAGAGCTCATCGAATCTCTCTATAGAAAATTTGACCGCTATAACCGCAGCAGTGATAAGCCCTATCTTCTGACCGTTTCTGCCGGAGCCTGTCCAGTCGCACCGGACAGTGACATTTCGCTGAAAGAAGCGCTGATTCACGCGGACCAGAAGCTTTACGAGGTGAAAAAAGAGCGGAAGTGGGAAGTGATAAAGCATACCTGTGTAATTGAAGAAGTATAGATAACGATTCATAACGGCATCCCAAAGTTCACGGGATGCCGTTCTTTTTTCCTGTCATCTGCCAATAAGCTTTCGGCGGATAGTTCTGTTTACTTTTAGGAAGGTCCTTACCACCAGAGAATATACACCAGTGTCAGAGTAAATCCAATGATTACCAGCAGCAGCCCATAAGAAAGGCTTCTGGCTATGAGCGTATTGCTCTCCCGCCATACATCATAGCGCAGCGCCAGCTCGCGCTGGTAGTCGACGGTACCAGGATTTTTGCGCCGCCAGGTACGGTTTGCCAGCCGCTGAACCGCATTCAGGAACTTCCCGGCCGCATCGGTCAGCACCGTTCCGTGCGGGCGCTCATGCGGCAGTGGGGAGTCTTTGTAGACGCTCTTGCGCAATCCCACTACAGAAAAATCAATCAGACTGTCAAGCAGGCGCGCCGCGACATGTCCTACCGGGATCAGGAGCTTCACCAGCGTATCGGTCAGCACATCCAGCACATGGCAGATGGCTCCGAACACAAATGGCAGAAGCTGCAGTACCAGCGGACGGTAGATCAGATTTTCCAGATCCAGCCAGGTCGGCCATGCATTAATATATTCCCTTACTGCGGCAGTCCGTGCCGAAGATGCTTTCTTTGCTTTTCCGCCTTTTGCACGTTTCGGAACCGCAGCTGGCCTTACCTCTTTCATCAGCAGCTTCCGAATGACAAACAGATACACAATCGCCCCGATGCCAATCGAGATCATCGCCCCGGAGAGATTCTTCAGGCTGAAGTAGCTGACCACATGCCCGAATTCTTCGAGTCCCATAAAGCTTTGCCCAAGCTCTGCGGCTCTGTCCATGATCGCATGCGGGAAAAGTCCCCATACCAGAAGAATCAGTGCGCTGCCCGCCAGGGCGAAGGTGCTCAGCGGATTCATGTAGTTCTTCTGTTCATCGTAGCTCTTCTGCAGCGTATCATCTGCGTTTTTTTCCACAAAAATCGCCACAAAAAGCTTCGTCATATATGCCACCGTCATACCGCCGGAGAACAGGAAGAGATATTCCAGCGCGCGGAAAATCAGGCCGCCACCGTACTCCAGGATGCTCTCGTGGAGCAGTGTTTTGCTGATATAACCGCCAAAGAGCGGGATGCCGCCGATCGCCAGCGCGCCAATCAGGAAGATCACCTTCAGCAGAGGTTTTTTCCTGCCATAGCCGCGGATGACGTTCAGGTCGAGCGCGTGCACATTCATATAAATCACACCGGCTGCCATAAACAATACCAGCTTGATCATAGAGTGGTTCATCATGTGGAGGAGCGTTCCGTGCACCGCCAGCGCATTCTCCTCACCGAGCAGACACTGCATCCCCACACCGATCAGGATAAAACCGATCTGCGACATGGACGAGCAGGCAAGTGTCCGCTTGAGGTTTATCGAGAAGACTGCCAGCAGCGCACCGCCGAACATGGTGATCGCGCCAATGATCAGAATCAGCGTCCCCCACTGCTTATCATGCAGAAACAGTCCGCAGGAAATCACCAGAATGCCGTAGATACCGGTCTTGGTCAGAATACCGGAAAGCAGCGCGGACGCCGGGGCCGGAGCCACCGGATGCGCTTTCGGCAGCCAGATATGCAGCGGGAACGCGCCTGCCTTTGCACCAAACCCAACCAGCATGCAGCAGCCCAGCGCGTAAAGCACCGGCTTGTTTTCATACGCGGATGCCGCGGCAGAAAGCTCAGAAATCGTGAGGGTCCCCAGTTCATGGTAAACGCCAAAAATCCCCATCAGCATCACCAGACCGCCCAGCACCGCCACAGCCAGATACGTATCCGCCGCCCGGAGCGCCGCGTTGTTTTCCTCGTGCGCCACCCAGACATAGGAGGTAAAGGACATCATCTCGAAAAAGATGAACGTCGTGTACAGATCCGCGGAGAAAAATACGCCAAGGGTCGCGCCCAGTGTCAGTAAAAAGAATACATAAAAGCGATCGGATGACGGCTCTTTTTCTTCCTGTGCCGCTTCCGGTCCCCCCGCCGGATCGGTCTTGGACGTTCTCGCTGAAAGCTCCTGCTTCTTTGTGGAATGTCCACTCACGTGAACCGCCACGTGGTTTCCAAAATACTGCGGACACAAAAGCGCCGTCATCATCCACATCAGCCCCGCGATCAGTCCATAGAGCAGCCGGAATCCGTCCAGCGTAAAATGCAGGCCGAACCCGCAGACACCAGGGATCGTCAGGGACAGAACCGCACTCTCCTGCGCATCCTGCGCACTGCCGATAAACAAAACCAGCATCAGCAGAAATTCCGTGACCGCCACGACATCTGCCACCAGCGCACTGCCAGTCAGAAAGAAGCGGGAGTGCCCTCCGTTTTCCTTTTTCATGCATCCGCGAAGCGCCCAGGCCAGGAGGCCGCCGAGCATCGGGTAAAAGACCAGCACTGCCAGTATCCCATTCCTATTCATCGTCCTCCTCCTTCCTATTGAATCGCTGACGCGATCTGTGTAAATGCGTCAATCAGCGGCTGCGGATGCAGGCCAATCACAAGCATCGCGACCACAAAAAGAGTCAGCGGCAGAAGCATCATCCAACCCGGATCTTTGACCTCGTCATACGGGACGATCTTATGCGCAGCGGCCGCCGCCTTATCTCCGACTCCATCTGAGGTATCTTTTAATGAGCTGGAACGATCCGTCCGGGCATCTTCGCAAAGGGACATCTCTGTGGACTCTTCCTCCTTCGGTGACAGCACAAACGCCCGTACACTGATCGTCAGCATATAGATCGCGGTCAGAAGTGCGGAAATCATCAGCGCCGCCACACCGACGACCGCCAATGGATGCGCACTGTCGAGCGCAGCCTTTACCAGATTCCACTTGCTGATAAAACCCGCCAGCCCCGGCACACCCATCAGCGCCAGTCCGGAAACCGTAAAAATGACAAATACCTTCGGCATCTTTTTCCCAAGTCCGTCCAGCTGATGAATGTATTCTCTGCCGCTCTGGCAGATCACCGCACCTGCACAGAAGAAGGAACAGATTTTGATCACCGCATGGCAGATCATGTGGCAGAGCGCGCCGACCAGCCCCAGCGGCGTCATCAGTGCCGTTCCAAACAGGATGTAGGAAAGATTGTTCACCGTCGACCAGGCCAGCCGCCGTTTCAAATGTGTCTCTTTGAGCGCGCGGCTGCAGCCGTAGACAATCGTAAAGACAATCGGAATCAGCACCGCGGTCTGCGCCCAGGTACCGCGCAGAAATTCGGTACCAAAGCTATAGTAGGTAATCCGCATGGTGGCAAATGCACCGGCCTTGACGACGGCTACCGCGTGAAGAAGCGCCGTGACCGGTGTCGGGGCAACGCCCGCCTTCGGCAGCCAGCCGGAGAACGGCCACATGGCAGCTTTCACGCTAAATCCGAAAAAGCAGAATACATAGACCAGAAGCAGCAGGTTTGTCCGGCTGCCGATCTTAGTCAGATCCAGCACGCCGCCCGCCACAAAATCCGCCGACGTACCGTAAACCAGAATAAAAATCACACCAATAAATGCAAATGCCGCACCGCCAAGTGAATAATACAGATAGGTCCGGCCTGCCAGGACCGCCTCCCGCGTCAGGGTGTGGATGACAAGCGGCAGCGTCACCAGCGTCAGCATCTCGTAAAAGCAGTACATCGTCACCAGGTCTTCCGCCAGGGCAATGCCCATCGTGATGCCAAAGGTCATCGTATAAAACATAAAGAAGAATTTCTCGTGCTCTTCATGGCTCATATACTCAAACGCATAGAGCGTCGCCAACGGCCAGAGGACGGAAATCAAAGCGGCAAATACAGTTCCCAGACCGTCCAGGGAAAAACTCAGCGACAGATTGCTCGTAAAACGGAACAGAACAAACGCTCCCTCCGGCCGGTGAAAAAGCACAGCCAGCGCCAGCAGGGAATTCAGAAGTACCACACCTTCCGTATAGATCATCATCTGTTTTCGGTTACGGAATGGGAGCAGTGGAATCAATGCCCCGCCCACAATCGGAAGCAGTACAAGAACTGCCAGAAAAAAGGCACGCATCCAACCTCCTCCTCTCTACATCACTGCTGTGGCAATCCTGCTCACAAACTGAATCAGCGGATTCGGGAAAACGCCCAGAAGAATCGACAGTGCTGCGAAAATAGCAAGCGGAATCAGCATCCCAAGCGGCGCCTCGGTGACACCAGCCAACGGATCCGCCTGTGTCCGGGCTGCATCCTTTTCCGGTGCGGCGGCCTTCTCCGCAGCGATCGCAACATGCGCATTCGATTTTGCCTTCGGGAAAAATCCATTGGTCACAATTGACAGCAGATAGCCCGCCGTCAGCAAAGCAGACAAAAGCAGCACTGCCGGTCCTGCCCAGCCAAAGACTCCCACGTTTGCCTCAAGCGCTCCCTGTGCCAGATACCATTTGCTGATAAAGCCGCTTGCGGGCGGAATACCCACCAGAGCGAGAGAAGCAAATGTAAAGCACCAGAGCGTCTTCGGCATTTTTTTGCCGATGCCCTCCAGCTGGTCAACCTCTGAAAGCCCTGCCCGATAGATAAAGATTCCGGCGGTTAAAAACAGCGCGCATTTGATAAATGCGTGGAAGACCACATGCAGCAGCGCCCCTTCCATCCCGGTCGGAGAAAGGACAGACAATCCAAACAGAATATAAGACACCTGGCTGACCGTGGAATACGCCAGGCGCTTTTTCACCACCTTTTCGCGGAAAGCGAGCATTGACCCCATAAATACGGTAAGCAGTGACAGAGTCATCCACGCCGTCTGCACCCAGGTGCCGCGGATAAAATCCGCCCCCACGATATAGAATACGACACGAACAATCGAGAGCACACCAGCCTTGGCGATGATACCGGATAACACTGCTGAAGCCGGAGCCGGAGCAACCGGATGCGCGGTCGGCAGCCACGCGTGCAGCGGAAACATACCGGCTTTTGCGCCAAAACCGATCAGCGCTGCCATCACCGCCGCCAGAAGAATCCCCGTATGCCCCTGTGCCAGCGCCAGGTTCAGGGTGCCTCCTGCTGTAAAGGTGATCGAGTCACAATATTTATATAGGAAGAAAATCGCAAACAGGCCAAGGTACGCGCCGCACATAGAGTAAAACAGATATTTCAGCGCCGCCATGATTGACTCACGCGTACCACTGTGCAGCACCATCGGCATCGAGGTCAGCGTCATCAGCTCATAGAACAGGTACATCGTCACCAGATTACCCGAAAAGCAGAGCGCTACCAGCACTCCATAGACAATCAGGTAAAACCCGAAGAACCGTCGTTCCTTCCCCTCATGCTCCATGTAGGTAAAAGCGTAAAAGCACACCAGTACCCAGGCAATGCTGAACACCGTCACAAACAGGCGGCTGATGTCATCCACCTGGAAATAGATCGGGATTCCCTCCATCAGTTCAAACCAGGTATAAGTATTATCCCCTGACCAGGCTGCCAGAAGCGCCAGTACCGCGGAAACAATCAGCACAGCCGCAGTCACTGTGTGCAAACGGGTCAGGCTTTCCTTGCTGCCATCTCCGATATCTTCCTGTTTTACAGGCAAAAGAAGCAATACGCCCGCGATAACCGGCAGAAAAACCGGTATCAAAATCCAGATTCCCATAGTCTCCTCCTTATCCTTTTTCCTTTTGCTGTTCTTTCGTACGTATCAGCGCAGTTATCCGAACATCTCCAGTCCTTGCGTCAACATGTTCACGATTGGCTCTGAAAAAAGTCCCAGTATCAGGTTCAGCACAACAAACAGCGCCAGCACAACCGTTTTCTGCGGCTGCTCCTTCACCGTAATCACCCGGCTGTCTGTTTCTATATTCGCCCGGTGCGCCGGTGTGTAAATACGAATGACCGTCTTCATAAAATAAATCGCGTTCAGCAGCGTACTTAAGGCAAGTGCAATCATTGCCGGAATCAGTTTGCCTGAGGTATCATAAGCCGCTGAGGCAAATAACACTTTCGAAATAAAGCCGGAAAACAGCGGAATGCCGACCATCGAGAGCGAGCCGGCCGTAAAGGCGACTCCCGCGGCTTTGTTGCGGTAGCCGGAGCCGGTAAGCGCAAAAAAGTCTGTATCATGATTTGAGACATCCATCAGGCCGGAGGCAGATACAAAAAGCATGGATTTTGTCGCCGCATGGCTCAGGATGTGGAACAGGCTGGCAATGATTCCCGCCGTCGTCCCCAGGCCAAAGCCCATATAGATGTAACCGATCTGCGCCACAGACGACCAGGCAATCATCCGCCGGATGTTGCTTTCCCGGATCGCGCTCAGCGAACCGAAAATCATTCCCATGACGCCAAATACAAACAACACGTTAATAACCTTGCTCTCGCGGATCACATCGAACCCAATCACGCGGTAAAATATCTTGACCACCAGGAAAATGTAGCCCTTGGATACCAGGGAAGACAGAATCGCGGAGGACGACAGGGTGGAATAACCGTAAGCGTCCGGTACCCAGGAGTGGAACGGAAACAGGGCGCTTTTGATCGCGAGTCCCACCGACATCAGTGTGATTGAGATCAGCAGAGGGATATGGTACTCTCCTGTCTCCGCCAAAACCGCCACCTGTTCTTTGATATTGCTCATCAGCAGATGCCCGGTCAGGTCATACAGGTAACAGATCCCCATCAGCAGAAGGCCGGAGCCCAGAAGGCTCATAATCATATAGCGGGTCGCCGCCTCAATCGCGCGGCCGTTCTGGCGGATCATGATCAGCCCGCAGGCGGAAATGGTGTTAATCTCGACAAAAACATAAGCAGTAAACAGGTCGTTCGTATAAATCAGGGCAAGCAGAGAAGAAAGCAGCAGCCCTATCATAACATAGTAAAGATTCTGCTTGGTCTCCTCGACCTCTTCCGCCAGTTCTCTGCGGCCACCGAGCATACATAGCAGCATGACTACGCAGAAAAACACTGCCATAAACGCTTCCAGCACACCGACACGAATCTCATTGCCCCAGGGAGCGGAAAAATGTCCCATCTGATAAACATAGGCCTCGCCGGTCTGCAGGGTAAACAGAAGCACCGCGACAGACATTACCAGAATCAGCGCAATCGATATCGTGTTCACCCATTTCGCTGCTTTGCTTTTTAACACAGAGCAGAGCGGTCCGGAAAACAGCGCCAAGATAATGGTCAGGAAGGGAAAATTCTGAACGAATTCCATCACATACCCTCCTTTTTTATCTGCGTGGAAATCTCATCCAGGTTTAGTGTGTGATACCTGCGGTACAGACGAATGGTCAGCGACAGCATCAGCGCGGATACCGACACAGAGACCACTATGCCCGTTAGCACCAGTCCACTCGGAATCGGGTTAATATAAGCGTCCACGCTCTGCACGCCATCTGTCACAATCGGCGCCTTATGCCCCTCTATGTAGCCCTTCAGTACAAGGAACAGATAGATCGCCGTATCCATGATGTTCATGCCAATGATTTTTTTGATCAGGTTCGGCTGCAAAAGCAGGTTCGAAAACCCGATTACAAACAGAATCATCGCGACCGCTTCTTCATAATTATCCAGTAAGTTGGCAAAATTCATCTTTATACCTCCTGAAACCGTAACCGGTCTCGCCCAAATCAGTACCCGCCTTTTCGGAACATCACGTAGAACGTATACATTGTCCCGGCCACCACAATGCCGACGCAGATATTCAGCACAAAAATCAGGCCGCTGCTTAAAATCGCCCCCGGCGTTCCCAGAGGAATCACACTCTCGATCCCATTCGCTCCGGTGTAAAACGAGTAGCACTTTGACAGGGAATAGCAGGCCAGCGCGCAGAAGCTTGTGACCTTATACGTCTTCGCCGTAAAGAAGCGTTCCGTCTTCGCAAACCCAAACGCATTTACATACAGAATCAGGCCGGCGCCAATGATTGCACCGCCGGAAAAACCGCCGCCCGGCCCCAGATGTCCGCACAGGATAACGTAAATGCCGAAGATGAAAATCGGCGGCACCAGAATCCTCGCGGCTGTCTGAAGAATAACGTCATTTTTCGGCTCATAGAGCCGGTCGTTCGCGTGCTGCTCCTTTTTATCCTTATCACGATCCAGGCGCAGCAGAATCAGCACCGTCATGGTTGCGGCGAAAAGTACATGCGACTCACCCAGCGTATCAAACGCACGATAATCCAGAATCATGCCCGTCACAATGTTCACCGCGCCGGTCTCCTGCAGGCCGCTCTCAATGTATCGCTCAGCGACTTCATTGTTCACCGGTCGGTCTTCCTCGCCCTCTGTCGGCAGCCAGGAGACCGCGGTCAGTAGCGTAATCAGCAGGAAGACACAGAACAGCGCCGCGCAGACCCGGTAAAGAGAGCGGAACGCATTCACATCGCGGTTTCGTCTTGGAGCGTATACCCAATTTGCCAGCCTGGTCTTTCTATCCTGATCAAACTGCTTTTTTTCCTCCTGGTCTTCCTCGAACGGCTTCTGTTCTTTCATCTCAACCGTATCCAGGAACGGATCCTTTGTCCCATCCAGCCACTGCTTCAGGCGAAAAGATCTTGTCTTTCGATATTCATCTTCTGATAATTTTCTACTCATCCTCCTCGCCTCCTTTCGCTTCCTCTTCCTCTATTCTCTTAAACTCTTCATTCTGGGAATCCTCTTCCCCCTTTTTCTCGTCCATAATTGCGCGTATTTTTTTCAGGGTAAGGAAAAATAAAATAGTGGTCACGCCTGCGCCGACTGCCGCCTCTGTGATCGCCAGATCCGGCGACTCCAACAGAATCCAGATAATCGACATCACCAGGCTGTAAGACATATAAATCAAAATGGAATTCAAAAGATTCTTCGAAAGACTAACGGAAATCGTGCAGACAAGTAAGAATCCCAGCAAAATACATGTGAAAATCTGCATCTTTTACGCCTCCTGTCCCAAATTCTCTCTCGGTTCCTTCCCTGCAGAACCCTCCTGCGTCAGAAAATCTTCTGCCTCCACGCTGCTGTCCGCTTTCCGCTCTTCCATTTCCTTTTCCAGTTCTGCCAGCGGAACCTCCCGGTAATGCTTCTCTTTTTCCGTATCCGTCGTCACCTCCAGACGCGCGATCAGGTGCGAGGAGGTCGGGGAAGAAAACCAGAGAAACGCCACCACCAGAAAGAGCTTCAGCGAGGTAAGGTTCAGCCCATTCATCACAATCAGGCCGACCAGGCAAAATCCAATGCCCAGCGTGTCTCCCATCGCGGCCGCATGCATCCGGTTCAGTACATAGTGAAAGCGGTAAACGCCGATCATTTCCACGGTAAAAATCCCCAGGCCGAGCAGAAGAAGCACCGCCCCGATCAGGAACTGTAGCCATTTAATTATCTCCATTTTCCTGCTCCTTTCCGTCCGCATGATTTTGCCGTTCCAGATATACGCCCATGTATACCTTTGTGAGCACAATCACCGCCAGGAAGCTGATCATGGCATAGATCAGACAGATATCCACCAGGTATCCTTCCTGCAGCATCAGTGCCAGGATCGCAATGATCACCATAACAATCGTACCCATCATATTCACCGCGACCAGCCGGTCCGCCACCCGCGGCCCGATGATTGCCCGGATCAGGCACAGCACCAGCAGAATCGCCAGAAAAATCAAAGCTGCCGTAAACAAAATCGTATAGGCCGATGCAAGGCCCGGTACGCCCTCTCCCATAGTCTCGTCTCCTCTCCGTTCCATACAAACCAGCCTGACTTTCAGGCAAAACCACCTGCCTCACGTCCGGCTGCTTCTCGTCTGCAAAAAATCTCTCAGTCTTCTTCCATCCTGGTAATCATCTGCGCACACACGGAAGTATCCATCCCCTCTGCCAGATCCTCATCCAGGCAGTGAACCACATAATCCCCGTTCTCCAGTGATACGGTAATCGTTCCCGGGGTCAGTGTAATCGCGTTTGCCAGAAACGCACGCCCGGTCGGTGTTTCCAGATCCGAATGAAAGCTGACCAGCACCGGCTCCAGTTCTTCTTCCTCTGACAAAATCATATGAATCACTGCCAGATTTGCTTTCACAATCTCACAGATCAGCACATACACATAATGAATCATCTGCGGTACACGTTTATAGAGCCGGAGCTCCTTTTTGATACTGTGATCAAGGAACGCGCATGTAAACGCAAAAATCGCGGCCGCAATCCCCAGACCAAACAGCACACTCTCCAGTGTAACGGAGCCAAAATAGATGAGCCACAGAAAAAAATACAACAAAAACACGAACAAAAACCTCCTTTTTTTGTCCTTGGCGCAAAAAACCTCTCGCAGCCCTGTGCATAAAAATTAGGCAGCCAGTTTAAAGAGGCTGCATAATTCTTCTTTTTTTATTTTATTTTAACGCTTTTTTTATATTCCGTCCAGTGTCATATTCAACCACAATACACTCTATTTTTCCTGCTTTATTGTTTAAATTTCAAGGATTTGCAGCAGCTCCAGGCGTGGACAAAAAGCGCACGGCATTGCCTTGTACCTCAACCGCCGCAAAGTTTTGTTACAATGTGACAGTGTTACTATTTTTCTATATTTGTTAATTTTGTATAAATTTTATTTCATTTTTATTAAGATTTTTTGTCAAAATTAT
>JAJQGP010000096.1:0-10716 GCA_021200475.1 Lachnospiraceae bacterium | reverse complement strand
ATTATTGACTATTTATTTTTTTTCATGCTACAATCGCAAAAAAATATAAATCCTGTCTGTCAGAAAACAGGATACCTGTGAAAGGAGAAATCGTGTATGAAACATTTCTTATTATTTAAAAGGTCTCTCGCATTTCTGCTCTGTCTCTCACTGTTTGTCTCTCTCATACCGACGAACGCTTTTGCCGCGGACACATCGGATTCTGCTTCCTCTGTATCCTTAAGTGAAGAAACTACCTTTGTGTTCGACGGAGACAGCGTAACGGTCACAGAAGGGAACAGTACCAATTACGAAGTCGTGATCTATGACTCCTCGGATACGGAGTCCGATGCCGACTCCAGTGAGGACTCCAATGGAAACACTGTATACTCTGTGCCTGACGGAAGCACAGGACAGCTGCTTGTATCAATCAAAAAGAGCGGAGGCTCGTATGTTTTTAGCGGCACCGGAAACGGAAGCATCGCTGTCAAAAAAGAGGCGACAGATGACGCGGTGCTCTATCTGAACGGTCTGAATCTTACCTCTGCGTTTACCTCCGTCATCACGGTAAAAAAAGACAGCTCCGCTGCCTGTACCATTTACGCCGTCGCAGGCACGGTCAATACGCTGACTGATAACGCATATAATAATGATGATACCTATAGTGATAACGCCGCAGCCGAAAAAGCTGTTCTGAAATTTAAAGACGGCAGTGACGTTACCATCGCCGGCAGCGGCACAATCAATATAAATGGAAACGAAAAAAACGGCATTAAAGCCAACAATCTGCTGACCATTCAGGATGTGACACTGAACATCAGCACCCTGGATAACGGAATCAGTTCGGAAAACAGTATCACAATTACTTCCGGCTCTATTTCCATTACCACACAGGAAGGAGACGGTATCAAAGCCTGCGCCGACAGCTCCGCAACCGGTTCCATCACCATTACCGGCGGTACGTTTGCCATCGACTGCTGCGCCGACGCGATTCAGGCCATGGTCAGCCTGAACATCAGCGGCGGTACCTTTGATATCACAACCTATGGCGGCTATAACGCTGTCTACGACAAAGATGATGACTCCTACCCCAGCGCCAAAGGACTGAAAGCATCCGGCTCCTATGAAGATTCAGACGGCAACGAAATTGATGCAACCGGCTGCACGCTGAATATCTCCGGAGGAACATTCTCCATCAATTCCGCAGATGACTCCGTTCACACCGACGGGGACATGACGATTACCGGCGGCAGCTTCACGATTTACAGCGGCGATGACGCGATCCATGCAGATGGTACTCTGTCCGCGGGCACTCAAGGCGGCTCTGATGGCAGCCTCTCCATTGCCATCTATTCCTGCTATGAGGGACTGGAGGGTGCTGATATTAACCTCTACAGTGGCACCTATACCATCTACAGCACCGATGACTGTATCAACGCGGCCAACAGCGACCTGGGTAATTATGCATTCCAGCTGAATATCTCCGGCGGAAACATTTATGCCGCTTCTCTTGCAAATGACTGCCTGGATTCGAATGGAAACATCACCATCTCCGGCGGCACTGTGATCGCTCTGGGAGCACTCGACAATTCTTCAGAGACAAACAACTCCCTGGACTGCGACGGAACGCTGACTATTTCCGGAGGTACCGTCCTGGCGATCGGCATGTATGACATGATGAGCCTGCCTTCTTCCGGTTCTCAGACATATGTCACCTGGTCCGCAGCCGGTTCATCTACGGCAGGCACCGATTCAAACGGGCAGTTCACGCCAGCAACCGGAATGGATCAGGGAAATATGAATATGACACCGGATGGCAACGCCGCCGGACAGAACCTGGAAACTGCGCCGGAGCAAAACCAGACAACTGCGTTGGAGCAAAACCAGAACACAGCGCCAGACCAGAACCAGGGAACTATGCCGGATCAGGGAATGATGCAAAATGGCACTGCCGGAACCGGACTGGTTTCTGATGACGACCTTATTACCATCTATGATTCAGAAGGCAGCGAACTAATCTCTGTAACAGCAAGCTGGAATGCCGGTTCCTCCTATTCGGGAAACACAGTAAATTATGTACTCTATTCCTCCGCAAGCCTTGTCTCTGGAAACACTTATACTCTGGCGCTGAATGGGGAAACCATCGCGGAAACAGAAACAGAAACGGAATTTGAGACGGAAACAGAAATGGCAACCGAAGCGGAAACCGAAACGGTGACGGAAGCGGAGACCGAAACAGCGACGGAAGCAGCGACAGAGGCAGCGACGGAAACCGAGGCCGTAACGGAATCAGGTACAACCACTGAGACCGATTCTTCTGTGTATGAAACAGAAGCCTCTTCTTCTGAAGAGACAGAAACCGCGGTAACGGTCGCCGCCCCGAAGATAACCTCGGCGAAAAACAAAGCCTCCGGTATTTTGCTCACCTGGGAAGGAGACTCGAATGCAACCGGCTACATCATTTTCCGGAACGGTGAAAAAATCGCTACGGTTAAAGGTGCGACCACACTTAAATATTTAGATACCGGAGCGACCTCAAACGGGCAAAAATACGTATATAAGGTTCGCGCGTATATAAGATTCAACGAAAAGCTGTATAAAAGCGCAAAGTCCGTGAAGAAAAAAATCTATCGAATGACAACTACCACTATTTCGAGCGTCTCAAAAGGGAAGTCCGGAACGCTGACGGTTGCATGGGCGGCAAATTCCTGCGCGGATGGGTACGTGATTAAATATTCTACCTCGAAGACGTTTACAGATGCAGCTACCGTGAGAGTCTCCGCTTCCAATCTGCAGGCGACGTTGTCCGAGCTTACCTCCGGGACAAAATATTACATTCGGGTGAGAAGCTATAAAACCGTGAATGGCAATACCTATTATTCCGGCTGGAGCGCAAAAAGTTCCAAAAAAGTCAAATAACCGAACCTGCGCTCTCTGGACACACTTCAAAAAAACAGGGGTCTTTCCGGCCCCTGTTTTCTATGAAATGATACCCTTCGTATTTTATCGCACTGAATATTGAAAGTCCTCTACGCATTTCGCTCCACAAGTGAAATCGACATCCATTTTCCCTGGGCATACCGCCACACACAGGTCAGTGCCGTAATCAGCCAGGTCAGACCGGTCGTGTACCAGACGGCCCAGTATCCGATCGAGGGAATCGTCGAAAGAATCAGAGAAAATCCCACGCGCCCGATCACTTCCACTATGCCGCTGATGAACGCAAAGGTCGAATCGCCCGCCCCGTTCAGAAGATTCCGCGGCAGATGGATCATACCGAGCGGGAAATAAAACAGCGCCGTGATGCGAATCGCCCTGCCGCCGATCGCGATGACGTTTCCGTCATCTACAAAAAGCCGGACAAACGAATTGCCGAAGAAATACATCAGCAACAGCATAAGCGCGCTGAAAACCGCAACAATCAATACGCTACTGCGGAAGCCTTTTTTCACCCGCTCTACCTTCCCAGCACCCAGATTCTGGCCGGTAAAGGTCGCAAGTGCCGCGCCCAGCGAGTTAAACGGCTGCTGCACAAGCGACTCGATGCGGGAGGTTGCCGTGAAGGCCGCTATCACATCCTCTCCAAACTGGTTAATCACTGCCTGTAAAATCACGCAGGAAAGCGCGATCAGCGAACCCTGCGCACCAAAGGGAATACCCAGACGCAGACATTTCCCGATGATCATCCGATTCGGTCTGAAATCCTGCATGGTCAGTTTAAAGTACGGATTCGTTTTTACCGCATAGATGATACAGGCCACTGCGGAGAGCAGCTGCGCGCCAATCGTGGCAATCGCCACTCCGGCTACCCCCAGATGGCATACCAGCACCAGCACCAGATCTCCAATCACGTTCAGGACGCTGGCCACGATCAGAAAATTCAGCGGCGTTGCGGAATCGCCCAGTGCGCGCAGCATGGCGGCAATCCCATTGTAAAGTCCGGTGAAAACCACACCGGCACAGGCAATCCGCAGATACAGCAGGGCATCCTCAAAAATAACCTCCGGGGTACCGAGAAGCTGCAGAATCGGCCTGGAAAAAGACACCGACACAACGCTTACGATCAGACTCATACCAAGAATCGGATAAATCGAATTCCCGATCACGTTTTTTACCATTTTCTCATCTTTATTGCCAAAATACTGCGCGATCAGGACACCCGTCCCGTTGGCAAACCCGGCGACCAGTGAAAAAAACATATAAAGCAAAGAGGAACACGCCCCGACCGCCGCCAACGCGTTTTTCCCCACATAATTTCCCACTACAATGGAATCCACCATGTTATAAAACTGCTGAAAGAGATTCCCGACCAGCATCGGCATCGCAAAAATCAGCAGCAGTGCTGTCTCATTTCCCACCGTCAGGTCTCTTATATGCTGCTTTTTCATACTCTTCTGTGTCCCTCCTGAATCTGTGAAAGTGATTTGCATCTCACACTATTCTATTCAGGAAATGGAAAATGTCAATGGGGAAAATGAAAATAATTCGAATATACATATGTAAAAATCTCTGAACAATATTTTTAAACACATTTATTATTTCCTTGCTTTATCTCTGAATATATGTTACTATTTATCTATTATTTATATTGTGACGATATCCTTATCTATTATTATTATAAAATTACTTTCTTAATTTTCTCTATTTTTCATTCGCCCATTGACACACGTATTTGCACGTGTTAAACTCACTACATATGAAAGGGATTTCATGAAAACATCAGAATTAACAAAGTTACTCAAAAAAGGGGGTTGTTACATTGTTCGGCAGGGAAGTAACCATACCATCTGGTTTAGTCCGGTAACAAACATCCAATTTGCTGTTCCAAGGCATAAAGGAGAAATCAAAACAGGAACTGCAAACAATATTCTCAAAGACGCTGGTATTAAATAATTTGCTTCTATAAATTTACAATATACTTTTTCTCTTGAAAGGGGGAAATACTTTGTCCAAATACGCTTATCCCGCTATTTTTACTCCAGAATCAGATGGCGGCTACTCAATCGTTTTTCCCGATCTGGAAGGCTGCTATACATGCGGTAATAATATGGCAGATGGACTCATGATGGCAGAGGATGTTCTGGCTCTTGTACTCTACGGTTATGAATCTGATGGCCGCGCAATTCCTGCCCCTTCATCCGCTTCTGCTTTCACGTTAAAAGAGAGAGAATTCGTAAACTATGTTGCCTGTGATACCCTGACATACCGTAAGATTCACAACAACAAAGCAGTCAAAAAGACTCTCACTATTCCGGAATGGCTGAATGAAGCTGCTTCTGAGGCTGGCATCAACTTTTCTCAAGTGCTTCAGGATGCATTAAAGACACAGCTTCATCTCGTATAGCTTTATAACGAGTGATAACGCCTTCAATCGAGCAGGGAGATTTTCTCCCTGCTCGCCGCGCGTGCCGGGTGCGGCATAAGCCGCAAAACTCCTTGCCCGGCCCTACGCATAAAAATGACCGTCTGATCTGCCAGAACATTTCAGACGGTCAGTCAACTATCTGTAATAATCCTCACTCTTTCATCTTCGGCTTGAAAATCCAGCTCGCAATGTAAGAAAATATCAGCGCAGCACTGATTCCGACAGCGCTCGCTTTCAGGCCGCCTGCGAACAATCCGAGCAGCCCCTTATCGTCCACTGCCTCTTTCACGCCCTTCCAGAGCGTGTTTCCAAATCCGAGTAAAGGCACAGACGCTCCCGCTCCGGCGAAATCAATCAGCTTTTCATACCATCCCACTGCTCCAAGCACAGCCCCCAGACACACCAGGATCACCATAACCCGGCCTGGCATCAGTTTTGTCTTCTCTAATAAAATCTGCACAAGGGCACAGATCAGTCCGCCCACCAGAAACGCTTTTACATAGTCCATGCGATATCCTGCCTCCTCAAAATCTTTGGATGATTGATTATCTACTATTTTCTACACAATTCCAAGTCCCGCCTCAGTTCACCTTATCAACAGTACGCCACCGTCAATATCAGCTTTCCGCGGAAAATGGACACTCCAATATCACCGCATGCGCAATCCCCGGCACCGTCTGGCCTTCGTTAAAGCTGACCTTTGAGAGCAACGCCCCGGTCGGCACAAACAGTACCCGTCTCCATTTCCCTGTCTCAAGTCTTGGCAGAATCATCCCGGCTAGAACGACCGCCGAGCAGCCGCAGCCGCTCCCGCCTGCGTGGGTGTCCTGTTTTTCTTTGTCATAAATCTCAATTCCGCAGTCCATGTGTTGTTTACTTATGTCATACCCCTTTTCTTTCATCAGATCCAGCAGAATCCGCTGTCCGATCTCACCCAGGTCGCCCGTGATGATCCGGTCGTAGTCTTCCGGCTGATAATTGAAATCCATCAGGTTCTGGTGAATCGTATCCGCCGCTGCGGGCGCCATACAGGCGCCCATGTTCATATTGTCGCGCACACCCATATCCACGACCCGTCCCGGTGTCGCGCCGCGCACCCTTACATAACTTTTTTTGCCCTCCCGCCTTTTACGCAGCGAGAGATTGTTTTCACAGTCATTCTCTTCGCCGCTTATATCATCAGTTGAAGCGGAATCAGCGGCACCTCCGCCCCCGGAGGACAGTATAAAGGCGCCGCTCCCGGTGACCGTCCAGGTAGCTGACAGGGGACGCTGGTTTCCATATCCCAGGGGAAACCGAAACTCCTTCTCGGCGCTGCCAAAATGGCTGGAAGTCACCGCCGCCGCATAGTCCGCATATCCGCCTGCCACTGCCATCGCCGCAAGCGTCAGCGATTCCCCGC
The DNA here is from genome assembly GCA_021200475.1 of Lachnospiraceae bacterium. Taxonomy (GTDB): domain Bacteria; phylum Bacillota; class Clostridia; order Lachnospirales; family Lachnospiraceae; genus Choladousia. The sequence goes on along the minus strand of JAJQGP010000096.1, from coordinate 3,970 downwards.
AGGTTGAGCACGCGCCGTACAGGCCAAAGAACGGGGTATCTGCACTTGCAGCTCCACCTCCAAAGGAAGTGGCGATGATCTGCGCGAGCAAATCTCCTCCGTATAGATAGCGAATCTGCCACGCTTCCAGATGCGCCTTTCCGATCGCCAGTTGCAGTGCTTCCTTTTGCATTGTACTTTCCGCTTTTTCCCAGGTATCCTCACCAAACTCCGCTTCATCCGACACCAGATCAAAGCAGTCCCCAAGCGGTCCTTCTCCCTCTTTTGGGCCGACCACGGAAGCCGCGCTTACAATCCGCGGGGCGTTCTCAAATTCCATGCTCCGACTGCCCTTCATTTGATTGATCATGTGCATTCCCTCCTGAACCTTTTTGCTTTTATTCTGCCCGATTTGCGGAAATTTATTACTTTCGATGCTGTTCAAAACTGTTACCAATCGAGCAGGGAGATTTTCTCCCTGCTCGCCCGCGCGGACCGAGGCGGCTTTAGCCGCAAAACTCCCTGTCCGGCCCTGCGCATAAAAAAGCAGAACCAGACATTTCTGAATGGTTCTGCTCCTGTATCCGTTCAAATTTTTATCTGTCGCTACGCCGCCTCACATTCCGCGATTTTCGCTTCGATCCGTCCCTTTACCATTTCCGCGATCTGCACGGTCTTCATCCCCTTATATTCTTCATAGGGAATCGGGTCCAGAAAATGCGCCTGCACCGTCACCCGATCAATCGAACCGGTATCCATCGCCTTATAAGAATCAATCAGCGCCACCGGCACGATCGGGCACTGCGCCTTTGTCGCGCTTTTAAAGCTGCCGCCCTTAAAATCCAGCAGCTGGTTGCCATTGCGGCTGCGCGTTCCCTCCGCAAAAACAATGTATTTACCGCCCTTTTTCACGTCTTCCGCGACCTGAAGGACAACCTGCAGCCCCTGACGGGCGTCGGAACGATCCAGAGCAAGAGCACCCAGGCAGATAATAATCTGCTTCAGAACCGGAATTTTTACAAGCTCCTGTTTCAGAACCGCGGAAATCGGCGTCTCATGCAGCTTAATCAGAACCATGACATCAAACAATCCCTGATGATTCGGGTACAGGATATACCCGCCTTCCCTGGGTAGATTCTCGATTCCGGTCGAAACCACATCCACGCGGCCCCCTTTGATGCCGCGCTCCGCGATCTCATGAACCACGGCGTACCGTTCTTCTACCGTATAACGTTCCGGGTGTGCCGCCCGTGTCATCAGCTGGAAAAACACCCTCGGCACATGAATCAGGTTCATAAAAAACATCCAGATGATTCGTTTCATTGCAATACTTCCTCCTTATTTTCCAACCAGTTTCCACACCGATATAACTCGTTTCCTGTTCGGTACCTTCCCGGTTACCCAAACATTTCTTTTAGCTCAGGAAATGTCGAGATTTCCGCCTCCGCGTGATCCACAGTCCCAAAGCCATATTTTGCAAAAATCATCGGAATCCCAGCTTCTTTCGCCGCATCCGCATCCCCCTGTGTATCTCCGACGTAAACCGGGGATTTCAGGCCATTGCGCTCCATCAAAAGACGGATGTTGTCGCTTTTTCCTTTTCCGGTATTTCCATAACACTCGATATCCTCAATAAAAGGAGCAAGTCCGGTCTTTTCCAGAAACAGTTCAATATAGCCCTTCTGGCAGTTGCTCACAATAAAAAGCGGAAGTACACCGGAAAGCTCCCGGATGGTCTCCTCCACACCGGGATAGCAGATCCGGCATTCGTCCTCCTCTAATACCTGATGCTCATAGACACAGCAGGCATCCATAATGCGGCTCCGGTGCTCTACCGTCAGATCCGGCAGCAGATGCGCTGCAATGACATCCATCGTCCTTCCAAAAAGCGCCTGCAGCATCTGGGGCGTCACCGTCCTCTCTGGGCAGCCGTTTTCCTGCACCGCCCGCGTCCAGGCCTTTGCCACAAGCCCTGTAGAATTCCACAGAGTGCCATCCACGTCCAGAATGATACCGTCTATTTGCTCTTTCCTTATCATTGTCTCTTTCTCCCTATAATCATCAGCAATCATCTCTACTACAAAAATACAATCAAACAACAGCTTCAACCAGTACCTTGTCTCCCAGCAGAATATCTGTTACCCCAATCTTCTTTTTTTTATTAAAATTGAAGCTCAGCATATAACCCTTTTTCAGGTGAAAATAATCCAGATAGTCGGAAAGCTGTCTTTCTCCACGCTGATTGTAAGCGTTTCCTCTCCACACCTTCATCTCAATGATGAATTGCTCCCCATGATAGTCAATGACCAGATCCGTCCGCTCGTGATTCCGAGTTTCAGCCTCCACGTAACAGTTCCCTTCTCCGTTAATAATCGGTTTCAAAAATAGCATAAAATATCGCCTGCCGACATCTTCAACAAATGTCTCCTCCTGATCGCCGTACAGGTACGTAAAGCATTCCACAAATTTCTCTAATATCCGTCTGACGTTCAAATGTCCCTCTGTGATAAACTGGTTCTTATCCCGCAGTCCGGCATCATACATCTTATTGTTCAGATATTCTTCCGACATAAACCAGTTATAAAGTACGGACTCAAAGACCCGATTTGAAATAATCGCAGATCCACCTATGTTTTTTATGAATCCAAACATTGCGGCTATTTCCATATAATCATTCAATGCATTGTACGGCACTGGCTTTCCTGTGAACAGAAGATCGTATAAAACCATTCGCAATTCCGGATAGTCCCGTACTTTTCCGATCAAAGACTGATACAACGGATTTGTCTCATTTATTAAAATCTTAACTGCTTCCAGAAAACCTGCTTTCGTCCAGGCACAGGATTTCGTCGGAAAATTCTCATTTCCGGCTATGCGTTCATCTATCAGCTTACACAGCCTGGAAACCAGGTAAGGGTAACCGGAAGTATAAGCATATATCCTGTCCGCCATTTCATTCAGGTTCATTCCCGTATGCCAGTCTGTCTCATATTCCTTTAGCATCCCGGCAATGTTCGCAGAAGAAAAGCTCATATCTACCAGAAAATCGGCCGCGATATTCCATGGGCTGTTCTCTTTATGTTCCTTCTCCGGCCGAATCTTTCTTTTCACATTCCGAACGTCATATACTCCCGCAAGAATGACCGATTGAAAAGTCGGAGTCGTATCGCTTGTCAGATAAGCTGCTCTCAGTTGGGCAAGAAAATCAAGAAACACCTGATTATTCGTCGCCGTATCTACTTCATCAATCATCAAAACTATCGGCTTTCTCGAGCCTTTGCACCACAAATAGATCACCTTAAACAATGCCTGAAGGGAATTGATCCGGGCCGTACCATCCACAAAGGCCATCAGTTTTTCTTTTATCCCTTCAGGAAAGCTCTTTACGAAAAACAGCAATTCTTCTGAAAAAGCGGCAACAAACGACTGCTCATTTTCAAATGACAACGCACTCATCCGCTGAAAATCAAGACTTACTACTATATAATCATCTTTCAGATCATTTGCAAGAGCACGCAATGTCGTAGTCTTCCCGTACTGTCTCGCCCGATTAATCGTGAAATAAGCACCGGAATCAACCATCCTTCTGATCTCTTCCAGTCTGGATGTCAAATCAACCATATAATGCTTATCCGGTCTGCAAACACCGTTCACATTAAACGTCTTTGTCATTTTATTACACCCGCTTCCAGCATTTCTTCACTCATACCGCTCATTATTTCAAGCTTACCATAGTTTCCCCTCGTAAGTCAACGGAAAGATAAAATTGCGTTATTATACATTGACAAGCTTTCCTTCCCATAAGTAAAATAGGAATAAACAAATACAGCACGAAAAACACCCCAGTATCTTTCGAAAATCTTTTGATTTTCTTTGGATTTTGTTTTTTATTCCAACCATTTGCTCTTTTGTTTTCACTGTTAAATTATGTGTAACACCTGACTTCAGGATTCTACATTAAAAAATGGCGTTAACTTAGTGGAAAGTTTCC
>JAJQGP010000056.1 GCA_021200475.1 Lachnospiraceae bacterium | reverse complement strand
CGGAGACGCCCATCAAGCCACAGACATATGACGCGTTAGCGGCATATAGCCTGCATCGCAGGCGGTCTGCGGCCTGCTGTTCTGAATAGTTACGATTTGCTTTGCAAATCCGGAACCTTCTTTGCATCATGGCAAGGTCTGCGTCCTGCACAAAAGCAGTGCAGGACATATTCTATCGGTGATTCTTGGGGTCTGCCGCATCGGAGAAGGCGTTGCCCACGATGTAAAAGGAAATCGTCACGATGGAAAGCACAACCGCCGGGAAAATCAGCTGGTAGCGCTGCGAGGCGTTCATCATGACCTGCCGCCCATCCTCAATCAGCTGGCCAAGACTCGCGGTTGTGGCGGGAAGACCGAGGCCGATGTAGGTAATAAAGACTTCGTTTCCGATTGCCGCCGGGATCGCGAGCGCCATGCGCAGCATGATGACAGACACCAAGTATGGGAGCAGATTCTTGAATACCAGCCGTTTCGTAGGGGTGCCCAGGCACCGGGATGCCAGATTGTAATCGCGGTCGCGGATGATCAGGATCTGGTTTCGGATAAAGCGTGCCATTCCAATCCAGCCGGTCAGGCTCATGGCGAAAATCAGTGTTTTCACGCTCGGCGTCATGATGTAGGCGATCAGGATCAGAACGATGGTCTGCGGGATGTTGTCCAGCACGTTATAGATTTCCGTAAAAAGGAAGTCCAGCTTGCGCACATACCCCCAGAGGACTCCCATGGTGATGCCGACTACTGCTTCTACCATGGCCACGGCAAAGCCAATGAACAGGGAAGTGCGGGTGCCGGCCCAGATGCGCGCCCAGAGGTCCTGGCCGATCGAATTTGTGCCAAACCAGTATTCCGCGCAGGGAGCGACATTCCTCAGGGGGATGAACAGTTCGGAGTCGGTATTGATCGTATATGGGTCGCGTTGACCGGGCAGGTACGGCTGGATAATGGTAAACGCGATGATTGCAATCATCACGATCAGGCAGAATACCGCGCCCTTATCCTTGAAAAACATCCGCACGGTGCTTCCCCAGTAAGAGTAATTGGTGTAACCGGCGCGCTCACTTTCCGCTTCGTCGTATTCGGCAAATGTAAACAAATCCGCTTCGTCAGCCGGGGCGGCATTGCTTCCGTTCTCAGAGGAACCGCTTTGTCCGCCATTTGCCGCTGACTTCTTGCCTGCGGCCATCTCCGCTTGATTCGTTGTCTTATCGCCCCGGAGTTCTTCGCGCAGACTGTCTTCTATATCTTTCTCCAGCTTTTCGGAGACGTGGTCTCGTATTGTGCGTGCCATCAGCGCTCGCCCTCCTTTCCGCTCAGGGAAATTCTGGGATCCAGAATCACCATCATGATATCGCCAAGCAGCAGGCCGATGACGCCGACGGTGGCGTACAGCAGCACGATCGCCTGTACCATGTTGTTGTCGTTTCCTTTAATTACGGTCACCAGCAGGCCGCCCATGCCGGGGATGCTGTAAAGGGATTCCACATAAATGGAACCAATGACGGTATTTAAAAAAGAAGACGGCAGGTACTGCACCATCGGGACAAAGGCATTGCGGAAAATATGGCGGAACATTATGGAGTTGCCGGACGCACCTTTTGCCTTGGCGAGCCGGACGTAGTCTTTGTTGGACTCATCCACCATATAACGGCGCAGCCACATGCCATAGTAGGCGATGTTCCCCAGCGACATGGAAAAGACCGGCAGAATCCAGCTTTTCCAGTTTGATTCGTCGAAAAGCAGCGGAATATCAAGGAGCAGCGTGCCGTACATCTGGATAAAGAGATAATACACCGCCGCCGGAACCGCCTGGATAAAGACGATGAAAAGGGTGCCCAGCTTATCCGGGATGCGGCTTTTAAAGCGCGCCATGATCGTTCCCAGAGGAATGCCGAGAATCAGGGAGACAAGGATGGAGAGGGAGCCAAGCTTGATGGAAATAGGAAGCTTGTCCGCCAGAATTTCTGTCACCGGGACATTCACACGGTAGGAATGCGAAACGCCAAAATCCCCTTTGAACATATTCTGGAAAAAATGAAGAAGCTGTACGGGTATGGGATCCAGAAGACCCTGTTCCTCCAGGCCAGCCTGAATCTGGGCCTCGGTCAGCTTGTCAAAATTCTGGAAATAGCCTTCGATGGGCATCTGCCGCATCAGGATAAAGACGACGCAGATGATGATGAAAAGGGTAATCAGGGAACGCCCGATTCGTTTGGCCAGATATTTTACCATAGGTACCTCCATAATGCGATTCCCCAAATGCGGCGGAACCGGTTAAGAATCAGCGCCGGAAGGGAAATGGGAATGTTATTTTTTCGTGCAGTATTTGCGGCAGGCACAAATGACGTCTGGAAAGATGGGGTTCCAGGCCTCATTTATGTCTGATGCGCTCGGCTGCGCAAGGAATAGTTCTGGCTATCGCCAGACGCAGGTCTGTGCTACCGCTTCGGTCGTTGGGCGAAAAAGTCCGTGTGACTGGAAAATCTGCGCCCCGTAGTTTCCTGCGGGGCGTATAAAAGATGGCAGGCAACTGTGAGGGTACTGAACAGTTACGACGGCAGGTGCAGTTTGCACCGCACCTGCCAGGCCACGGTTCTCAGTTAAAAACTGTGTGATGATTCAGAGCAGCAGGCAGCGGCTCTGAATGCCTGCAAATACGCTTCGAAACAGCGGTGTATCGATCAGTGCTCCGCTGCGGATGCCTCGTACTGCTCCATAGTGATGAAGTCCTCATAGAGCTGCTGACCCTTGTAACGCTGGTTGGAGACACCAAATGCGGCGTACTGGCCTTCCCACGGATTCAGCTTGCTCACGACAAAGCTGCTGACCTCCAGACCATACGGGATGACAAGCGCATGATCAATCAGATAAGCCTCTGCCTCTGCGAATGCAGCGTAGCGGGCGGAGGTATCGCTGGTGATCTCTTTTGCTGCCTCTACCATCGCGAAGTATTCTGCTACTGTCTCTGCGGATTCGGTGCCATTTGTGATCGCGGTTGCAAGATAAGCATATTTCATGCCCGGATCATAGGAACCGTCGCTGTTTGCCGACTGATAGAACGGATCGGTCCAGGTCTCGGGATCTGCATAATCCGCGCCCCAGTTGCAGAGCATCAGCTGATAATCGCCGGCACGGCGAACCGCGCTCAGGAAGCCGTCGGACGGGCCTGCCTCTACCGTGATATCGACGTAATCTGTGCCAAGGATCGCTTCCAGCTGCTGCTCAAGAACGATGGAACGATCCTCCCAGTTCGTCGTCGACGGATTGTATTTTACAAGAATCTTAACCGGGAAGGTCGCACCTGCCGCGGTCAGCTCTTCCATCGCTGCTTCCTTGTAGGAAAGAGCCAGCTCAGAGTCATAGGAATCGGTCGCCATGATGTCAGCGAGTGCTTCTTCCTCTGTATAATCTGTACCAGTGTCAGAGTTGGTAGCAAAGCCGACCGGTGTGATGGTGTTTTGCATATAGGTGGTCGGGTCTGCGTAGGAACCGGTGTCTACGGAGTAAGTGGACAGACGGTTGATCGCGTGGCGGATGGACTGACGGAAGTTCTCGTTGTTTACCGCGAGCATCCAGTTCTCCGGCTCATATGCCTCATCAACGCTGTAGCCCTCCATACCTTCCGTGGTATAGTCCTCATTCAGGGCATACATATTGAAGTTGAGGCAATAGAAGTAGCAGTAATCGATCGACGGACGCTCCATGCTGACCATGCTGCTGGTCTCTTCATCTGCAAGCCAGGAGTCTACGATATCTGCGCTCAGGGTCGTGTAATCAATCTCACCGCGCTTTGCCATCTCAGCGCCGATGGTCTCTGCCTCTGCGTTGTAGGTCTTCTGAATTTCATCAATCAGGACATTGTCCGCATCCCAGTTGTTCGGGTTCTTTGTCATTACCAGTTCAACTTGCGGTTCATAGCTGGAAAGATAGAACGCGCCGTTGTAATACATATTCTCTGCGGAGGTGCCGAAGCTTGCGCCGAGCTCTTCCAGCTGCGGACCATAGGCCGGCATGAAGCAGATATAAGTAAGCATGGAAAGGAAATACGGTACTTCCTTCGCCAGCGTGTAGGTCAATGTGTAGATATCGGTCGCCGCTACGCCAACCTCAGAGAAATCAATCGCCTCGTAGCCTTCTTCACCCGCAAGGCCATTGTAATATTCCTCGGCGTTTGCGATAACACCAAAGAGATTCTGTGCAGTCGCACTGCCGTATTCCGGTGTCAGCACATACTTCATCGCGTCTACAAAATCCTGCGCTGTCACATCTGCAACAATGGCCCCGGTAGAGTCAATCCAGGACTGCCCCTCACGGATCGTGAAGGTCCAGGTGTTTGCTTCCTCGTCGTGAACCCACTCGGTCGCAAGGCTCGGCTGAAGCTCGCCGAAGCTGTCATACTCGATCAGTGTGTCTACGACGTTCGCGCCGATCGCAAATTCAGCCGTAGAAGCGGTGATCAGATAATTCAGCGTGGTCAGCTCTCCGGAATACAGCACGCGGTAAACGCTTTCCGAATCCTCTTCTGCCATTACCGTTGTGCCAAGCGGTCCAAAGAAGCCTGAAAGGGCAAGGCCTGCCGCGCTTGCCGCGGAACCGCGCAGGAATTCTCGTCTGGATAATTTTTTCATGGTGTTTTCCTCCTGAAAATACATTTTTGTGTAACCATTCAGAGCAGAGTCGAACAAAGCACAGACCTGTGGTCTGCTGTTCTGAATCGTTACCAAATTCAAAACGCGCAGACTCATTACGATGAAGAAACCAACACGGTATGCGAGAAGCTTTTCTCTGCTGTCTTTTACAGAAAAAGGGGCAACAGATCACCCCCGCGATGTCAGTTACCCCTTCGTAATCAGTCCACAACTGCAAATTATTATAAACGATTTCACTGGAAAAAGCAACCGGAAATGTGCGATGCTCTGAATCTGTAATCTGTTATAGAAAAAGCCAGAAAACAGGTTCCCATTTCTATGAAAACTTGGTATAATGTGACCTATCAGAAGAAAGACACGCTTTTATGGGAAGCGGTTTTCTTCTTAATTACAGGCACACCAAGCCGCGTGTGAGCAATCAACAATTCTATAACACAGGAGGTATCCAATGGAAGCGTACAGAAAGGCCTATGAAGAATGGCTTTCAAACCCGTACTTTGATGAAGCGACGAAAGCAGAACTGAAAGCGATTGAAAAGGATGACAATGAGATTAAGGAGCGGTTTTACACGGAGCTGGAGTTTGGCACTGCCGGCCTTCGCGGGGTGATTGGCGCGGGGACGAACCGGATGAACCAGTATGTCGTTCAGAAAGCGACACAGGGACTTGCAAATTATATTAATAAGGTAAGTGATTCACAGCCGAAGAGTGTGGCGATTGCCTTTGACTCCAGACATATGTCGCCGGAGTTCGCGGATTTTGCGGCACTGACACTGGCAGCGAATGGGATTAAGGCATATGTGTTTGAATCCCTGCGTCCGACCCCGGAGCTGTCCTTTGCCGTGCGGGAGCTTGGCTGTATCGCCGGGATCAATATTACGGCCAGCCACAATCCGCCGGAATATAACGGCTACAAGGTATACTGGGAGGATGGCGCGCAGATTACGCCGCCGCATGACACCGGTATCATGGCTGAGGTAAAAGCGATCACGGATTATACGGCTGCAAAAACGATGGACAAGGAAGCGGCGATCGCGGCAGGACTTTATGAGGTGATCGGTGAGAAGATTGACGACGCATTTATCGGCTGTCTGAAGAAGCTTGTGCTTCATCCGGAGGCGATTGCGCAGGAGAGTAAGAACCTGAAGATCGTCTACACGCCGCTGCACGGCACGGGGAACATCCCGGCGCGCCGCGTACTGAAGGAGCTGGGGTTTGAGAATGTTTATGTTGTGCCGCAGCAGGAGCTCCCGGACGGCGATTTCCCGACGGTCAGCTATCCGAATCCGGAGGCGGACGAGGCTTTTGAACTGGGATTGAAGCTGGCAAAGGAGATTGACGCGGATCTGGTATTGGCGACGGACCCGGATGCGGATCGCCTTGGCGTTCGTGTGAAAGACGCAAAGACCGGGGAATACCATACCCTGACCGGGAATATGTCCGGCTGTCTGCTGGCGGATTATGAAATCAGCCAGAAAAAAGCGCTGCAGGGTCTTCCGGAGGATGGCGTTCTGATTAAGACGATTGTGACGACAAACATGGCGGACGCGATTGCGAAATATTATGGAACCGGCCTGGTCGAGGTCCTGACCGGATTTAAATACATCGGGCAGCAGATCCTTGGCTTTGAGCAGAGCGGCAAAGGTACATATCTGTTTGGTTTCGAGGAGAGCTATGGCTGCCTGATTGGCACGCATGCACGCGATAAGGATGCGATTGTGGCAGTGATGGCGCTTGCGGAGGCTGCTGCGTTTTATAAAACGCAGGGCAAGACGCTCTGGGATGCAATGATTGATATGTATGAGCGCTATGGCTATTATAAGGATGATATTAAGTCCATTACGCTTAAGGGCATCGAAGGCCTGCAGAAGATCCAGGAGATTCTGGATACGCTGCGGAAGAATCCGCCGACAGAGATTGGCGGATACAAGGTGCTTTCTGCGCGTGATTACAAAGCCAATACGATCAGAGATATCGCGACCGGAGAAGTGAAGCCGACCGGACTTCCCAACTCCAACGTGCTTTATTATGATCTTACCGATGATGCGTGGCTGTGTGTACGTCCGTCCGGTACAGAGCCGAAGGTAAAGTTCTACTATGGGATCAAGGGAACGTCTCTGGAAGACGCCGATGCGAAATCGGCGGCACTTGGGGAACAGGTGCTGGCAATGATCAACAAAATGCTTTGACGCGTGGCGGGAGCATAAATGGTTTTCCGGAATGTCTTTGAGGAAAGATCCGCCAGGAAGGGCAGTAAATATGACAGGAAAACCTTGACAAAAAAGGTCGATCATTATATAATCCGGTCTTAAACACTTTTGGAATAAAAAAAGAGCAGAATTCCTTGA
>JAJQGP010000059.1 GCA_021200475.1 Lachnospiraceae bacterium | reverse complement strand
GCGTAGCTCTGTGGCTGAGATAGTAGATATCTGTCGCCGATTTTGCTGTAATGAAGCCTGAAATCTGATTTGTCGCTGCCAGTCTCATAATGCGCACAGCTTCCTGATCGAATGGCTCCCGGCGTTGCAGGAAATCAATGATGACGCAGGTATCAAGTAACACTTTCATATTTTGTCCAGCCTTTCTTCACGAGCTTCCTCCAGGGTAATATCCGACGGAATGCTGCCATAAAGGGAGTCTACAATATCAAGCTTATTCTGATACGGTGATGTCAGCTTTGCGATTGTTTTCCCGTTACGAGTAATAAACACATCTTCTGTCGCAGCCAAAAGCAAATACCTGCTAAGGTTTGATTTCAGTTCTGTAGCAGTGATAGACATATGAAAGCCTCCTTCCTGTTTATTTCTAATATCAGCATAGCAGAATCGGACGATTTAGTCAATAGCATCGTACGATTTTTCTATGCTTCCGCAGTATTTGTATCGCACTGTAATGTCGCTCGCAGCATACGTTCAGACTCAATTGCGAGCCTGTGGATATAACCAAGTCCTTCCCGCTCTCGAATTGTCTTTTCCAATTCATCCATCAGTTCTTTGTTCGGGATACGCACTTTTCCTTCCTCATAATCCAGGAAACCATATACTACCATCGCTGACAGAATTTCATTGCGTGTGTTCAAATTCATCGATGTTGCCGCAAACTCCTCTACGCTGACCTTCACCGCTTCTCCAGCCACCATAAGAGCTACATCTTTCTTTACATCATCCATGTCATTTACTATATACGTAGATATCTCGGAATAGGGCCCCGTTCTCGTCCAGTAGCTCTGAATAGAATTTCGGTCCAAAGCTTCAACTACAGAACGAGGATTGTAAATACGTTTTGATGAAAGAGTATGGTAGCCATCATACCAATAACGTAAATCCTCTCTTGCAACCCTGGGAGACTCTGTTCTTGTCTCGTATCCTGAATATAGTTGCACCTCCACACCCGTAGCTTTATACCTTCTATTATCACGCTCAAACTATAACACAAACTAAAATGCAGTTCAACCTATATTCCTTTTTGGGGTACCCTGCCCAGTATAAGGATAATAGTCAAAAATACTCTGAATAGCATCTGTAATGTCCATGATTCTCTCTATTTTCAGCTCCCCAATCTTCTTATAACCACGAATTCGCAGATCTAACAATTTTAGCTGTTCACACAGGACAATCCCTTCCGTATCGTTCCAGGCAACAGGAATATGAAGCGGATCATCTATGGCCCGTTCTTGAATTGGGCAGGCAATGATCTGTTCCGAACGGTTAAAAAAATCTTTACTGGCAACAAGAACAGGAAAAGAGAGCTTTTCGACTTTTAAAATGTCTCCCTGCGAAATTGTAAACATATATCACCACATCTCCCTTCCGGTCGGCTCTCCCCATGACATTTCCTCGTAAGGGCCAATTTTACCGCCAAATTCAGCCGCCCGCTCTTCCAGAGTCTTATGTCGGAATGTCTTAGACAGTACGATTTCTCCATTTACCACTTTGACATCGAGATATTCATTTAAGCGAATCCCCAGCGAATCCAGTAATTCTTTCGACAGACGGATTCCCTGGCTGTTCCCCCATGCTTTTACCTGTGCTACCATATGCTTCCTTCTCCTTTCCACGTCAGAAAAAAACAGATCGTTCTGTACCGTTTTCTCTTCACAACTGTGATCATCAAGCGTTTCGTATATACAAAGTATATACTTCTTCATCGATAAAAGCAAGAGGGGGAGTTGAAGCTTCGCTAAAAAAGAAAACAAAAATGCCAAAGGCCAGACAGTTTCCCGTCTGGCCTTTCCTGCATCTTTGATTACATCTTTGATTACACCACGCTGCAGGTGAGCCTCGCATGAAAAATTGCTTCGCAATGCTCGGCCTGCGTCATCAATCCCTTGCGGGCTTGATGACATGCGATGTGCGAATCCCTCCATTTCGCGGCTTTTTTCGTCCATGTCCAGGGTTCGAGCCTCTGATCGCGCACGGAAAGCACTGTTTTCGATAACCATGCATATCGGAGGCGCATGCCTCTCACTTTACTCCCCGCAGCATAAACATCGGCCTGGAGCCATAATTCATTTTTTCAGTCTCGTCCCAGACTTTTTCTCCGATTTCCTCATCTGTGTAGATCAGCCGGAATCCGGCACGGCGAAGCAGCTCAATATCCGTCTCCGGCCGTTTGCAGCGGCTTAAAATGAGCCTGCGGGAAATATCTTCCATCTTATCGCTCTCTGAGTAGGCTTCAAAATCCTTTAACTGAGCGTCTTTCACACGCTTCCGATCCTCTTCGAAGGAAATGGCCTTCGCGTCATCAAAAAGGTAGTTGTACCATCCCGCGTCAAAGTTCAGCAGCACTCCGCCCTTTTTCAAAACCCGGTGTCATTCCCGGTAAGCGTCTCCCGGACGTTCCAGATTCCATGTCAGATTTCTGGTAACGATTGCGTCAAAGCTTGCGTCCTCAAAGTCCAGATTCTGGGCATCCATCTGCCAAAAGCCAATCTTATCCGCGAGAGCTCCCGCGTTTTTCTTCGCTTCTTCCAGCATTTTCCAGGTATAGTCGACCGCGGTTACCTGATATCCGCGCTTTGTCAGGCCAATCGCGAAAAAACCCGGACCTGTTCCTATGTCTAACACCCGCTTCCCCGGAATTCCTTTTAAATACCGTCGCAGCACTTCCATCCAGCGGCGCTCGTTTTCATGCTCCATTTCGAAGCGCACTTCCTCAGAATAGCTTTTCGCACGCTTTGTCCAGTATTCTTCTATCTCCCAAAGCATGGACGGATTCTCTTTTCGCGCTGTCGCATTCATAGCATTGCTCCTGTTCCTGTTATAATCTGGGCAACAGTATATATCAATTTGAAATCTGACACAAGCCCCACCGGGGGTTATAAAAACAGGAAAACGCCCGCAAAAAAGGCCTGTGAGTATTGGTCAGGGTACCCACAGGCCACATGTCGGATCGGAAAGAAAACGGTCACATCGTTTTCTGTGCATTCACACCAGACGATCTGCCCCATCCATCAGTATAACTGTCCGTTCACAACTTTAAACGTAGCATTATCATATACAATCGTTCCATTATAGCTCGTATTCAGGACACCTTTTTCTACCACAAAGAACGCGCCGTCATACAGGACCACCTGAGAGACTTCCTGCACCTGTCCGGAGGCAAGGAAATACCATTTGCCGTCGCCGCCAATGCTCGTATCATTCAGCCACAGTCCATTATAGCTGGTAAGAAGATGCCCCGCCGAGGCAAGGAAGGTAGCTCCATCGTATTCGACCACAAGACCGGTCTTTGTCGTATCCAGAATACCGTCGACGATATAGAACCACTCTCCGTCATACAGTGCCGGACCAGTCCACTCTGTCTGAACCCGCCCGAATGTCAGGAAATACCAGGTTCCATTGTAGAGATTCAGTCCGTTTGCGTCGCTGCAGAGCACACCGTTCGCCACAAAGAAATAATTCCCATTATACTTCGCAATTCCACTGAAGGAGGTATCGATTTTGCCGTTCTTATAGTAATACCAGATCCCGTCGCCACCAAGGCCAAGGCCATTTTCCGTATCCATGCTGTCCGCATTGATCTCATCATAAACGGCCTGTGCCTCCTCCAGAGCCTTCTCTGCGGCATCATACGCGTCTTCTGCTTCCTCAAGAGCCGCCACAGCTGTATTATATGCTTCTATCGCTTCATTATACGCGTCATACGCTTCTGTCAGCGCAGTCTGGGCCGCGCTCACCGTAGACGCATTCGCCTGGTCAGCCTCGGAGAGATCCTCCGCCGTCGCCGCATTATAAGCAGCTGCGTAAGCAGAAATGGCCGTATTGTAGGCGGTCACAGCAGTATTATAATCGGTCTGTGCCACCTGCAGCGATGCGGTCGCCGCATTGTACAGTGTGGTCGCGTTGCTCACTGCTGTCTCCGCAGCTGTCACCTGAGTCGTCGCATCTTCGAGCGCCGCCGCAAGAGCCACCAGTGTGTTATAAGTCTCCTCCGCGGAGTCCAGAAGCACCTTCGTTTCCGCCAGAGTCTCCTTCGCCTGGTTTGCCGTCTCTTCCGCAGCGTCTGATTCTTTCACCGCCTGCTCCGCTACAGCCGCAACAGAAACTGCATAGTTATACGCTTCCTCCTTCGCCGTCTCAGCCGCCGCAGCCGCTGTGACCGCCTCGTCATATTCCGCCTGCGCCGCTTCCACTGCTGCTGCCGCGGCTGCGTAGCCGGCATCTGTCTCACTCAGCTTCTCCTTAGCCTCTTCAGCTGCTGTCAGGGTCTCTTCCGCTTTCAGAAGAGCTGCAGCTGCTTTATCATTCTCCGTGATTGCTCCCTGATAAGCATCATTTGCGGAAATGTATGCATTCTTCGCATCCTGTGCTTCCGCATGTGCCTTCTCATATGCCGCTGCCGCCGTCGTATTTGCCGCATCCGCCTCATCGTACGCCGTCTGCGCTGCAGCCACAGCAGCCTTCGCCGCCTCGATCGCCTCCTCTGAGACATTCGCCGCGTCATATTCCTCCTGCGCCGCTTCCTGCGCCGCTTCCGCCTGACTCAGAGAGGCTTTCGCCGTAGTCAGTGCCGCGCTCCAGGTCGTCACCGCTGCCTCTGAGCTTGAGAGGTCTGCCTTTGCCGTCGACAGATTCGCTGCTGCCTCCGTAAGCGCCACAGTCGCCGTCTCCAGAGCCGTCGTGCCAGTGGATGTCGCCAGCTTGCTTGCCGCCTCGATCAAGGCCTCTTCCGCCTCTGTTACCGCGCTTGCGGTACTTGTCAGCGTGATACTGGACGCCTCCATCGTTTCCTTCGCTTCCGCAAGAGCCGCTGAAGCCGCTTCCATCGTCGTCTGTGCTGCATCCAGAGCCTGCGAAGCTTCCAGCAGTGTGGTGGACGTCGCCGCTGCGGCAGCCGTATCATCCGCCGCACCCGCGGCAGGCGCTGCCGCCATGGCGAATCCCAGCACCATAGCCAGAACCGCTGCCTTTTTGCATAAGTTTCTCCTTTTCATAATCTTACTTCTCCTTTTCCTGTCTGCAAGAAAATGCCTGTCCCAATGTTTCCGTTTTGATTCTAACACACAATCCTGTAAAATAAAAGTAGCATATCTCTTATTTTCTTTCCTTCAACTTTTCCATAATATTACCGCTGACCTTCCATTCCCGCCCGGCCGCATCCCTCCATAATACCCGCATCCCCGCCTTGCGCCGCGTGTTCCCTTCCGCCCTCAGGATGACCGTACATGGAAAACCTTCTTCCCTTTTCTTTACAGAAAGTTCTGAATTTTCTGATTTTGTCATTGGAATACTGACTTCTCATCTGTCAACCTTTTTTCGACAAAGTCCGACGGAATTTTTCGTTTTATCAGAATCCACAAAACGAACGTTCTCGAAAAAAAATATGTAAACCAACTTATTTCCCCACCCAAAATGTGGATAATGTGGATAACTTAGTGTATAAGTCCATTTTGGCGCGTTTTTTTATCCACTGACGTGTGAATAAATTTGGGATAACTTTTGGATTTCTTCGATTATTGCCCTACTTCCCGCCACAGATTTTGTGCAGGTTTACTTACATTTTTTTCGTTTTTCGCGTCACATGACAATTTGTGACGTTTTTGTTATCTGACCTTTTCATTTGTTTTCTGATAATTTTGGCAATTACATGTCATTTTTCTTTCCCGGGCGGCCACATCCTTATCCGGCTCTGCACATATAATGATTCGAGCGACAAAAGGGGGATGATCAAAAAACAGCAGCCAATCCCGCACGGGGGTTTGACTGCTGTTTTACAAAGTATCTCATGTCTTAAGCTTCCGAACCGCACACCTCATTCCAGATCGGTATTCAGGTAAGAGATGAACCGGTTCCCGGCTGCTTCAAACAATGCCAGGCTGTCGTTTGGCCCATAGTAATAGGTCTCCTCCTCGCCCGGATTGAGCAAAATGAGGTTCCCGTAATCATCATAACCGGTGATGATCACACTGCCGGTCTCGGTAGCCGCTATGACCGCTTTGCCTTCGCTGACAAAATAGAGCACCTGGTCGAGCGTACAGCCCGTCAGGTCTACTACGTCTTTTTGCAGGCTGGCTTCCAGCACATCAATATCCATAATACCGGTCTTAATGATGTCCGGAATATTGTCCAGACTGATGGCGGCCTCGTCCTGCTGGTTTCCGCGCTCCCAGACGTATTCTTTGGCATCATTGATCACCACACCGACCATGTCGTCCGCGCGGAGAATCGCCTCCACCGCAGTCGGCCATGCACTGTCGAGGCTGCCGCCCGCATACACGTAATAAAGCTTTTCCTTTTCCATGTTAGGCGAGATCTCTACCGTCACACCGCCGCTCTCTGAGGCAAATTTCCCATTCACCACCTGCGGGGTCGTATCTGTGATCGTAGTTCCGACGCGCAGCAGAATCTCCGTCTGTCTGACATCATCGGTCTGCGTCGCAATGCCATAGTCTACACGGTCCTCCGTATCTGTGCTGACAATCGTATCCGAGGTCGTTTCCACATATTCTCCATCCTCAATTGTTACACGAGTGAGGGTCAGCAGGCTGTTTGACTGTGTCACTTCCGTCACATAAGAACCGCCCGGCGTATATTTTTTTATCGTCTCCCCACTGCCGCTCGTGATGACAAGCATATACATGGGGAATACCTCGGAGCCTTCGCTGGAGCTGTCAATATCCGAAAGCATGGCAATCCCGTAGACCAGATTTTCTTCCATATAGCAGACTGGGCGGATACGCTCACTGTCGCTGCAGGAAACCTCCCAGGTTTCGCCAGTCTCGAGGTCAATCGTACAGAGGGTCTGAGAATCATAACGCTCGCCCTCGGAAAGCCAGCTGAAATACCGGTTGGATTCTGAGCTGGCGTAGCAGCCGGTATTCACATTGGTAATGATGCTCTCATACTCCCCTGTTGCCATATCAATCTGATAAACAATATTTTCCAGTAAAATATAGCAGTCCTGGCCATCATCCGTAAGATACGCAAGATTGTCTATATCCAGCTTCAAACTGTCGTAAGACTCCATCGTGCGCACAAACAGCAGCTCCTCCGAAGTCGAAGAGGAAGCTTCGTAATGATAAATCGCGATCCCGTTTTCCCCCTCGTGATCTCCCCGGTTCATATAACCGGAGACAACGTACCAGACATCCCCGCTCCCATCCACGCGCAGAATTTTGATGTTATTCTGATCGTAAAAATCACGGTAATCCATGTCGTCCTCTTCCGGGAAGCCAAACACACGCGTCATCTTCCCGCCATTGATTACATACGTCCACAGCTCATTTTCCTGCACAAACGCCACAACCGTTTTGTCATCATCAAACGCGTACTCCACATCGCTGTCCGTGATGCCAAGGTTAATGCCGCCGGATTCCAGAACCGTGCTGTCCGTATTTAAAATCTGGTCGGTCGTTCTCGTAAAATCCAGCAGGTACACGCGCGTATCCGTGTAGCGCAGGCGGTAAAACTCGCGGACATTATACGTAATCGTCACGCCCTCGTCATCTACAGCGGATATCCGGTAGTTCAACACGAACGAAGCCGTCGTGCCATTGATATCCACCAGGCTCGGCGTTGGCTTGTAGGCAATCTGCGGATTGAGAGACCCCCACATCAGCTGGTCAACCGTGTCATGAATATCCATTGAGGCAAGTGTCTGGCTTGTGCCCGTCGTATCGTCCGGCTCCACCACGACGCCCAGGGAAGCCTGATCGGTCTTATTGACGCATTTTGTGTAAAACCCGGTTACAAAATCAAGATATTCATCCAGATGCAGTCCATCCTCCAGAAGCAGCCGGGTGTAAAAATAAATCTCCCTTCCTCCGGCGGAAACCTGAATTTTAAGAATATATTCCTGATTCAGCAGCATCTGATTCTGAATCGTCAGGGTTGCTTCCAGACATCCATCATCATTCTCCGTCAGATTCAGAACACTCGTATTCTCCAGCGACTCGCTCCCATCCAGCGTCAGAACCTCATAAGAAAGGCTTTCTACATTCGATTCAAACGGATCAATCAGAATATCGAGTTCATGGCTCGCGTCAAGGATTGTCACGGTATCACGGATATAGTTCACATCCATCTCGCGGGCATATCCATGCAGACAGTTATAGCTGACCCCATCGTCCTGCATATAAACCAGCGGAAAGGTCGCGCTGTCCATCGCCTCTGACGTATTTGGTGTCGCCTGGTTCAATACCCGCGCAAAAACATACACCGCCACGACAAATACGAACAGCAGAACCAGAACATGAATAACCAGGTTTCGTACCGTCTTCAGTATATTGTGCATAAATCATTCTCCTGTTTTTTCCCGGCGCTGGTCCGTACCTCCCCAGTTATCCGGCGTTACTCTTTTCTTCTTTATTAGTATACTATCCGGAGACGAATTGAACAAGTCTTTTTTGGTTACCGGTCACAACCCGACCACCTCAGCATTTATCCCGGCAAAAGCGGTAGCGGCCGCGTCTGCGGTGCATCTCCTGCAGCACCATTACCCGGATCAGATCTTCAAGCGGCACAGTTGTTTCCCCCGCCGGCGCAGCCGCAGTCTTATTCTCTGCCGGAACTGCTGTCACGTCTTCCATAGAAGCATCCAGCCGACTGGCCGACTCATCTGCTCTGTCTGACGCCATATGCTTCCGTGCTGCCTCCGCGATTTTCTTCTGCAGTGCATATACGGTTGTAAAATCCGGATACTCATCAAACATGGCACTCCCTTCGTACTCCATCCGGTCGCACTCCTCCTCGATGAACGGCAGCAGTTCCTTTGCAAGATTCGGATACATCGACTGCAGTATCCGAAAATCCCGCTCCGCCTGCAGCTCATCCGCTGGATGGGAGAAATCCAGCGGTATCACGGATGGGAACCCCGCTTTCTCTCCTTTCGGATCCCTCCCCTCAATTTCTTCCGCACACAGGAACGGCTCTCTGTTCGTCAAAAGTTGCTTTTCCTGCTGTTTTTTGCAGGAGTTTCTTCTATTATTAATATAGCCCATATACGCCACTTTCCACTTTTTCTTATCATATGCACCAGAACCTTCCAGCGTACCGATCTGTTACAGGTCACACCCTGACCAGATTTACCTTAGCCACTACAGGTGTGACCAGTAACCGATCTCCGCTCATAAACCATGCTTTGTGCAAATCCTCCTGTACAAATCCAATTCGCTGCGGTATACTTTCACTGACCGCAGCGATTCCGAAAGCCAGCCTATGCGTTCTGTTTTCATAGCGCACAGGACCTCTCGCGTTACCGGTCACACCCCTGGCTACATCGAAAGGACGACAAAAATGGCAAAGCAAAAAGAAATAAAAACGAATGCCATGCGGATCCTTGACCGCATGAAAATCCCATATACATTCCAGACCTACGAATGCGACGAATTCATTGACGGTCAGCATACCGCCGATCTGCTTCATCTCCCACACGAGATCGTCTTCAAAACGCTCGTCACGGTCAGTCCCGAACGCACGTATTTTGTATTCGCGATCCCGATTGACGCAGAGCTTGATCTCAAAAAAGCGGCCAGAACCGCAGGCTGTAAATCTCTCGCAATGATCCATGTAAAAGACATCCAGAATGTCACCGGCTATATCCGCGGCGGCTGCACCGCGATCGGTATGAAAAAGGATTATCCGGTTTTTATGGATGAATCCGCACTCCTCTATGAAAAAATCGCTGTCAGCGGCGGGAAAATCGGACTGCAGCTTACGCTCACCCCCGGCGATTATGAAAAGGCATGTCATGCGGTGTTCTGTGATCTGACACGGGAATGATCCGACAGGAACCTTTTTTGTGGCCTATCACTTTTTCTCAATTTGGGGATTGCTTTTTTCACAAAATCATGCTATTTTAAAGCGACATGAGGGAGTAGTTGGCACCCTTTGGAGCGTGTTGCAAGTCAACATACTGATTCTGACAGGATGAGAAGAATCTGGCTTGTATGAAATAACGAGACTCATGTATGGTACTGTGTGGCTGCCATACATGAGTTTTTATGGGCAGCTGAGCAAATTCGCTGCCCTTTTGCGTGCGTAAAACTCTTTCACCGCATAATTATCCATGGGCAGCGCAACACAAAAGGAGGAGCATTATGCTGCTGTTTCTGCAAGTTCTTTTTACCATGTTTATCGCCGAAATGGGCGATAAGTCACAGCTTCTGATGATCGCCATGACCTCCCGGTATAAGCTCCGGGACATCATCATTGGCTCCGGAGCCTCAATTCTGGCATTAAATGCAATCGCGGTGGGATTAGGCGCTCTGATCAGCCGTTTTATTCCGACCTGGCTGATCAAAATCATCGCTGCCCTCGCTTTCTTCTATTTTGCATGGACCACCTTATGCAAGGTCGAAGACGGCGAAGAAGAACAGGTCAAAGAATCAAAGTTTCCACCCATCCTGACGGTCTTCGGCACCTTTTTTATCGCAGAGCTGGGCGATAAGACACAGCTGACCGCTATCACCTTCGCTGCAAACGAGGGAGTAAACAATGCCATCCTGGTCTGGCTGGCCTGTTCCATCGGCCTGTTTGCCGCGGATCTGATCGGTATGCTGGTCGGTCACCTGATCGAGAGCAAAATGCCGGCCGGTTTTCTGGATAAGCTGGCGTTCGTGATCTTCGCAGTCTTCGGATTTACCACCATGAAGGACGGCGTCTGTCTTCTGACGGCCGGGTGGATTTCCTGGGCCGTTGCCGGATGCGCGGCCGCACTGTTCGCAGTCCTTTGCGTCTGTACATGGAAAAAACATCAGAAGGTCTGTCAAAGCGAATAAACGTTTTTACGCGGCCGTGCCCGCACGGGCCGGGGCGGCTTTCGCCATAAGAACCCCTTGCGTTGCTCTGATAATCAAAGAAGCACTGGAGATCACTTATCATTGAGTGTATCCAGTGCTTTTTATTTTCAGATACGATTCAGACTTCTCTACTCGCGAACCCATCTCAGGTATTCCTGAATCGTTTTCTCATACCCGTTCTCGGACGGCTCATAAAATTTCCGGTCTTTGAGGGAATCCGGCAGGTACTGCTGCCTTGAAAAATGCTTCGGACAGTCATGCGCATATTCATACCCGACTCCGTGCCCAAGCTTTGCCGCACCCTTGTAATGCGAATCCTGCAAATGCGGCGGGACAGCCGCCGGCGTCTGTTTTACCGCTTCCAATGCGCCAAAGATGGCGTTCGTCGCAGAATTGCTCTTGGGCGCACAGGCAATGTAAATCGCCGCCTGTGCCAGAATCAGCTGTGCCTCCGGCATCCCGACCCGCTCTACCGCCTGGGAAGCGGCCACCGCCACCTGCAAGGCCTGCGGGTCGGCGTTCCCGACATCCTCGGACGCGCAGATCATAATCCGCCTCGCGATAAATGTCACGCTCTCACCCGCATACAGCATCCGCGCCAGATAATAAACCGCCGCGTCCGGATCAGAGCCCCGCATGCTTTTAATAAAGGCAGAGATGACGTCATAATGCGCATCCCCATCCTTATCATAGCGAACCACGCGCTTCTGAATGCACTCCGAAGCAACCTCCAGCGTAATGTGTATTTTCCCGTCCGCCCCGGGCGAGGTCGTGAGAACCCCCAGCTCCACCGCATTGAGCGCCCGCCGGGCATCCCCATCTGCGATATCCGCCAGGAATTCCTCCGCATCCGCGTCAATCTCGGCATTGTACGCCCCCATGCCGCGCTCTTCATCATAAACCGCACGGTGAATCAGGGCGCGGATGTCTTCCTTTTCCAGCGGCTTCAGCTCAAAAATCACTGAGCGGGAAAGGAGCGCGCCGTTGACCTCAAAATAAGGATTCTCCGTCGTCGCACCAATCAGAATCAGCGTCCCGTCCTCTACAAACGGAAGCAGATAATCCTGCTGTCCCTTGTTAAACCGGTGAATCTCATCCACAAAGAGAATCGTCCGTTTCCCGTACATACCAAGGTAATCCTTCGCCTTCTTCACGACCTCTTCCATGTCCTTTTTTCCGGCCACCGTCGCATTGATTTGCGTAAACTCCGCCTGTGTCGTGTTGGCAATCACCTTCGCAATCGTCGTCTTTCCCGTCCCCGGCGGCCCGTAAAGAATCAGGGAGCTCAGCTTGTCCGCCCGGATCGCGCGGTACAGCATCTTGTCCTTCCCTATAATATGCTGCTGACCGACGATCTCGTCCAGCGTCCGCGGACGAATCCGCGACGCCAGCGGAGCGTCCTCCTGCATTGTTTTTGTTCTTGCGTATTCAAATAAATCCATTACTTTCTTCTTTCCACTTCAATTCAGTCTCTATTCCCATGAAAGCTTCAGCTTCCGGCCATTCGCCGCACAATCCGAAAGGTACAGATTAATCAGTGTCTGATAGGGGATACCGGATGTTTCTGACTGTCCTTTAAAATATTTTATCGTACTTTCGTCTATATTAATCGTAATCTGCCGTTTTAGACGATTCGAGTAAGGATTCTTCCGTGGATTTAATTTTTCAATATCATATTCGTCTTTCATATGACTACCTCGCATTCCATTTTAAATATATCTGTTTCTCTTTTGCAGTTGCTTTTCTTGCAGAAATAATCCGTATCACATCTTCTTTCCGATAACAATGACTGACGATACAAGTCTTCTCCCTTTCATCATTCCCAATAATCAGGAAGCGTTCCTCATCTTTGGAATGCTCTGGATCATCGAACAAAATCGCCGCGTCATCATAAAAAATTTCCTGCGCATTTTCAAAGGATATTCCATGTTTTTTTATATTAATCTGGTTTTTGTTTTCATCCCATTCGAATTTGTAACTATTCAGAACAGCAGGCCGCAGACCGCCTGCGATGCAGGCTATATGCCGCTAACGCGTCATATGTCTGTGGCTTGATGGGCGTTCCGCCCATCCCGAAATGAAAATACAGCCTTTAGCAGGTAAACCTGCACAGTCTGTCTTTTCATTTCGATGCTGTTCTGAACTGTTACTCGAATTTTATCATTTTCACACCTATATTATAATTACATTATAATTATCCGTCAATCTCCAAAATATATATTGTTACTTCCATAACTCACTCCAAAATCAGTTCATCCACCGTCACAAACACATACCCTTGCTCCGTCAGCGCGTCCACAATCAAAAGCGCCGCATCCACTGAGGATTCATAATAATCATGCAATAAAATAATGTCGTCCGGCTCAACTGCTTCGAGTACCCGCCGCACAACATCACTCACATTACACGTCGTCCAGTCCAGCGGATCCACATCCCAAAGCACCGGAATCATCTCAAAAGAGCACTCCAGATCTTTCCGCCACGAGCCGAACGGCGGACGTACATATTCCGTATCCTTTCCGGTAATTTCTTTTACCAGAGCGCTGGTCTTCTCCACCTGCTCACAGGCATCCTCCACGCTCAAATCCGTGATTTTCACATGGTCATAAGTATGATTCCCGATCAGGTGCCCCTCCTGATCCATCCGGGCAATGATCTCCTCATTGCCCGGAATATTTTCACCGATCACAAAAAACGTCGCCTGCACATCGCGCTCCGCCAGACCATCCAGTAATTTTACCGTATAGACCGGGTGCGGGCCGTCGTCAAACGTCAGCGCTACGCGCCTGGTTTCGTCCTGGGTCGCTTCTGTTTCCCCCGCTACTTCTTTTCCCTGCACTGCTTCTGTTTCTGACATCGCGTCTATCTCCACTGTCGTGTCCGTCTCTGGCGTCGCGTCCACTGCCATTGTTGCATCCGCGACTTCGGGAGCTTTCTCCGCCACATCCTCCCGCGGCAGACTCCTGTATATACAAATCAGCAAAACAACCGCTGTCATGCAGGAAAAAACAATCATCGGAAAAATCTTTTTCATCCTGTCCCGCCCTGTTTTCCGTCTATTTACTATATGAAGCAATTCACAGAAAAATACAGGTGCGGGTTATACGGTATTATTTTTTCAACAGCACCTTCCGGAAGTTTTTCTTCCCGCGCTTCAGCACCAGGCCATCCGCAAGCTTTTCTCCGGCCACCACGGCTTTGACATCTGTCACCTTCTCGCCGTCCACCGTCACGCCGCCCTGCTCGATCGCGCGGCGTCCTTCGGAGCGGGACGGTACCAGCCCGGCTTTTAAGAGCAGAGAAATCAGTTCAATCGCGCCATTTTCATCCAGGTCCGCTTCCGTAATCTCAGCGGTCGGCATATCTGCAGCATTTCCGCCCCCGGCAAACAGCGCACGCGCACCTTCCTGCGCCTTCTTCGCTTCCTCTTCGCCGTGAACCAGAGCCGTCAGCTCGTACGCCAGAATTTCTTTCGCCGTGTTGAGCTGGCTGCCTTCCCATTTGTCCATCTCGTTGATCTGCTCCAGCGGCAGGAAGGTCAGCATCCGCAGGCATTTCAGTACGTCTGCGTCCGCCACATTTCTCCAGTACTGGTAAAAATCAAACGGAGAGGTTTTGTTCGGATCCAGCCACACCGCACCGCTCTGCGTCTTGCCCATCTTCTTTCCTTCGGAGTTCAGAAGAAGCGTAATCGTCATCGCGTATGCGTCCTTGCCCAGCTTGCGGCGGATCAGCTCCGTACCGCCCAGCATATTGCTCCACTGGTCGTCACCGCCGAACTGCATATTGCAGCCATACTTCTGGAAAAGCATATAGAAGTCATAGCTCTGCATAATCATGTAGTTAAATTCCAGGAAGCTTAAGCCCCGCTCCATGCGCTGCTTATAGCACTCTGCGGTCAGCATCCGGTTCACGGAAAAATGCGCGCCCACTTCGCGCAGCAGCTCCACATAATTCAGTTTCATCAGCCAGTCTGCATTGTTCACCATCAGCGCCTTGTCATCCGAAAAGTCAATAAAACGGCTCATCTGCACCTTGAAACAGTCTCCGTTGTGCCGAATCGTCTCCGGCGTCATCATCTGGCGCATATCTGTTCTCCCGGACGGATCCCCGATCATGGCGGTTCCTCCTCCGATCAGTGCAATCGGCTTATTTCCCGCCATCTGCAGCCGCTTCATCAGGCACAGCGCCATAAAATGACCGACATGCAGACTGTCCGCCGTCGGGTCAAACCCGATGTAAAACGTCGCCTTTCCATTGTTTACCAGGTCGCGGATCTTATCCTCATCCGTCACCTGCGCGATCAGGCCTCTTGCCACCAGTTCGTCATAAATCTGCATTGGTTTTTCCTCTCTTTCGTTCTGCATTTTCGTAACCATTCCGATCAGTTACTGCTTTTTTCATTCCGGATTTTTCAGGAACATATGAATAACTTCAACTTTGTACGCTACATGGCTGGATTTTGGTTCCGAATAGTCCGGATTTAGGGAAAAGGCAAAAAGAAAAGCCCCATCCCTATAATCAATCTTATAAGGACGAGAGCTGTAAGTCCCGTGTTACCACCTTATTTCACAGACAGCTCACACTGTCCGCCTCACTGAGTACAGGAAAATCCATCATCCCTCTATACTCTGACAACAAATAACGGATGTCACTCCGCCGCAGCCTACTAAGAATCCGGATAACTGTCCAACACCTTTATAGTTATCGTGCGCTCTGCTTTTCAGAACCAGTCAATCGTACAAATTCCGTTTGGTGCGGAGCTCCGGGATGTATTCAAAAACAGCTTCCGCGTGCACCTCTCATCATCGGGTCTCACCGCAACATCCGAAAACAAGAGTCTTCTCTCCTGCTTCAGAAGCCATATACGCTACCCCTGCCGGTAACTTTCTGTACCTTCCGCTGCTCTTTACTTGTTCCCTTCCTCGCTTTTGAGAAAGTATAGCTATTTCCCGCTGTTTTGTCAAGGACGAATTTGATGATTGCCGCTTCACAGTTACTTTGATTCCAGCAGAAAGCAAATCGCATTTTTATGAATGATCCCATCCCTCGAAAAATCCATTTTGTCGAAAGAAATGACATACTTAGGATAATTATCGGGGATCTCACGAAACGCCTGAAATTCCCGGTCAATCACCTTTTGATCATAAAGATAATAGGCTACCTGATAATATTCCTTCTGCTGCCCCTGCACAGCAACAAAATCAATCTCACCCTTTCTGGTCTTTCCCGCATAGACATCGTATCCGCGCACCAAAAGTTCATTGTAAATCACATTTTCCAGCATAGCACCCATTTCCAGCTTAAAGGTGGAAACGCCCCCTCGGTTCCCTCGGCGGCAGATCGCGCCGCATTTTGAAAACGCTTCGCGTTTGGGCGACGCTCCGGAATTACGAATTCTCCCAAGTCCCATATCTGTCAGATAAAACTTATCCATTTTCGTCAGAATCCGCTTGCCGCGAATATCATAACGGCTGGCACGCTCCATGATCATGGATGAAGTAATGTATTCCAGGTAATTATAAATCGTCTCTCTTGATACCTTTCGATTTTCACTGAGAAAAAAATCTGTCACCGCCTGGACAGAGAAAGTCTGTGATGGATTACATACAAGATATTCGACCAGCCGGTTAAATAAATCAATATCCTTAATCCCACTGCGCTGCACAATATCACGCAGAACAATCGTATCAAACAGGTCTCGCAAAAATGTCTTGGTCTGTTCTTCGTTCTCCATCTGAAAACGCTGCGGCATCCCGCCCCAGTTCATATAATCCAGTAAAACCTCATCCGTGACAGATTCCCGATCCAGTGCTCTGATTTCACAGACCTCGGAGAAAGAAAAAGGATACATACGAAAGCTCACGGTTCTGCCGGAGAGGTAAGTCGCCAGCTCCCCGGACAGCAGTTTTCCATTCGACCCGGTTATAAAAATACTCGTATCAAATTTCATTCGAATCGAATTCACTACGCGCTCAAATTCCGGTACTGTCTGTATTTCATCAAAAAACAGGTAATATTTTTTCTCTGTAACAATCTTCCCTTTTACATATTCGTGCAGATCTTTGCCCGAACGGATAAAAGAATAATCATAATCCTCAAAATTCAAATACAGAATCTGTTCTTCCGAAATCCCCTGCTCCCGCAATTCTTCCATAATCTGCGCCAGCAGAACCGACTTTCCGCATCTGCGAATCCCCGTAATCACCTTTATAAGATCCAAATGATAAAAATTCTGGATCCGCGAAAGATAATATTCCCTTTTGATCATTTTCCTGTCCCCCTTGCTTTTCCGCTGCACTTCTGTCGCTATAAAAGCAGGCTGTTTCTATTTCAGGTAGCGCCTCCCGTACCCGGAAATCAATTTTTCGTCTATTATCCTACCACTTCCCATCCATTTTGTAAAGATAGTTCATTTACATTAAACTATCTTTCGTTTTTTTCTTTTTCGTCTAATCTATCTGTCTCAATTCACACACAGTAATTCAACGGAGTGCATGCCATACTCCAGCCCTATTTGTTTCTTGGCAAACAAGTCGAAAACACTATGTTTTCACTTCGCCCCCCCCCGCAGCAAGTGCGTGGTGCGGGTCTGACCAGTAACAGCAAAACACCTTTACATCATGTACAAATCCCGCGCCGTCTCCGCTATCAGCCGCTCATACTTCGGAACGTCCGTCTCATTGCCGAGGAAACACAGAATAAATGCGTCGCTTCCATTCTGCCGCTTCTCGTAAGAGTCCCGCGATTCAATCACCGCCACATCATGGGTCGTGCCGTCATCCTCACCGGTCTTGTGCGCGATCACCGGCGAATCCGGTAGCGTATGCAGATAAAAAGGAATTTTCCCATTCAGTCTCTGGTGCGTAAGGATCTGATACATCTCGGCGGAGGCCTCCGGCGAAATCAGCTCCCCTCTGTAAACCGCCTCCAGAAACCATGCCGCGTCCGCCGCCGTCACATAATTTTCAATTCCCTGCGCCGCACGCCCGGCATCAAACATTTTCCTGCCAAAAACCGTTTTCTCCAGCCCGAGTGTTTCCCGGAGGAAATGAGCCAGCCGTTCCTCTCCCACCAGATCAAACAAAATGTTTGCCGCTGTATTATCGCTGACAATGATCATCAGCTCAACCAGATCCCGGATGCGAACCGCCGGTTCCTCCTGTAAATATGTCAGCACTCCACAGGATGGCACACAATCCTCACGCCGAACCACAATTCGATCCTCCGGGGCAAAATCCCCATCCTTAAAGCCCTGAAAAACAGCGGCCATCAGAAACATTTTTATCACACTTGCCGCAATATGCGGCTCTTCGGGACGATAGGTAAACGTCTCGCCATCAGACAGATTTTTGTAAACCACACTGACATTGCCCGGCAGTGCCTCCAGGCGGCGGCACAGATTTTCCCAATATGCTTCCATGCGCCTGCTTTCACCATTCTCTGTATTCCTCTCAGAGAAATTATTTTCCTCTACCCCGTTCTGTTCTCCGAGAGGAGTTTTGTCCACTAATCCAGTTTTTTCTGCGATAGCATCGCAATTCACTCCATCTGTGCCCGCCGATTTTTTCTTCTTCGTCCCCGCGTCTGTACATCCCGCAAACACACTCCCGCAAGCCGTAATTCCATGCGCCAGATCCTCCCGATAGTCCTCATCCGCAGGATTCAGGCTGTTGATCGTAACATACGGCGTCGCCTTGTACGCGGTCGAATGGATATAGCGATCCTCTCCCAGATACATTGCCACGTGCCCCGGGAAAAAGATCAGATCTCCCGGTTTCAGCTGATCACGCGAAATTTCCTTCACCGGATATCCTTCCACGATCTTCGCGTCACGGTAGATCAGGACGCCATTCTCCAAGTAGCTCATGAAAACAAGCCCGGAACAATCCAGTCCCAAAGAAGACTTTCCGCCCCAGCGGTACTGTACCCCCAGATATGCGCGGGCACTGTTTACGACATGCGCGCGAAAAGACGCCTCCTCCGGAATGTTCGAAAGAAAGCGCTCCCGAAAGAAATCTGTCCCGGC
The DNA here is from genome assembly GCA_021200475.1 of Lachnospiraceae bacterium. GTDB lineage: Bacteria > Bacillota > Clostridia > Lachnospirales > Lachnospiraceae > Choladousia. The sequence continues at coordinate 14,564 of JAJQGP010000059.1, read as the reverse complement.
TCCATTTCCCGTTTCTTCAACAGCCGCTTCAGCAGATAAGTTCTTCAAAGTAATCCCTTCCGAAGCCGCTACTTCCAGGCCATCCGTCCCCTGCATGGAGCCATCGCCTTCCAGCCATAGCAAATACGCATCATCATCCTTGCGCTCCCGCAGATAGTTTTCATGTACATACCCAACGCGTCCCGCCGCCGTCCGAACCAGACACCAGCCATCCGCACTCCCGGCGTTCGCCAGTTTTTCCACAATCGCGTTTTTCAGCAGCCGCTCCAGCGGCAGTCCCTGCACCTTCGGCCGGTCAAGCAGATCCGCAGCCGGGACGCCAATCCGGAAAAACCGCATCCGATCCTGTCTGCGAATCATCTCTTCCCTGCTGATCGGCGCCAGCTGCGTCACCGCGACATAACCGGAATATCCATAATGCGTTTCGGCTCTGATCCATCCGTTTTCCTCCGTCTCCGGAAACACCCGAACCGCCCAGCCGGAAAAAATCTCATCCTCAATCCCGCTGTCATTTTCGTCCGGCAGACAGGGATTGGCTCCGTCCGCCTGCTCCGCGGCTTCCATCCCCGGTTTGCCCCGCAGGAAACAATTCTCATCCGTTACAATTCTTAAATTACTTTCCATAAAATCTGTCCTCTCAGCAAAATAACTATCTTCGCCTGGTACCGTTTCGACTGCGCCGTTTTTCTTACTGTTGTCCCGCCTGCCCCTATCTTTGCTCAAGATCAATGTTTCTTCACATACACGCTATTTTGATACCACAAATACAAGGTTTCGTGCGTTCTTCCTTACTATGCCCGCGCCACACACGCAAATTCCACCGGCACCCGTGTAATCCCGATCCCGCTCTCTTCATTCAGGAAAATCTTCGGTCCGCGGTAAACCGGCCCGCCCTCGTACGGGTCTTCTGCGCACAGCGACGGACCGTCCAGGTCTGCCATCGTGATACAGCTTCTTGCCGCCGCCAGGTGCACGCCCGCGCTCACGGAAACCTTGCTTTCCAGCATACAGCCGACCATGCACTTTACCTGATACTGATCCGCCAGATCACAGATCCGCCGCGTCTGGTGGATGCCGCCGGTTTTCATCAGCTTAATATTGATCAGATCCGCCGCGTGTTCCTCGATAATCCGCTGGGCATCCTCATAGGAAAACACACTCTCATCGGCCAGAATCGGCGTATCCACAGCCTTCGTCACGCTCTGCAGCCCATGGAAATCATGGTAGGAAACCGGCTGTTCCACCAGTTCAATGCCCAGCCCCGCGTCCTCCATCGCCCGGATGGTCGCGATCGCTTCCTCCTTCGTCCAGCCCTGGTTCGCATCGACCCGTAAAATAACATCCGGCCCAACCGCCCGCCGGATCGCGCGCACACGCTCTACATCCTTCTCGCCGCCTTTGCCGACCTTTACCTTCAGAATACCAAAGCCATCCGCCACTGCCCGCAAACTGTCGCTCACCATTTTTTCCGTCTCATCCACGCTGATCGTAATGTCCGTCTCCAGCTCCGCGCCAGTGCAGGAAGCGTTTTGAGTACTGGCGTCATTTGAACTCCCCTCTGCCAGCACCCGGTACAATGGCTTTCCCAGCATCTTTGCATACAGATCATACAGCGCAATATCCATTGCCGCCTTCGCGGAAGTATTTTTAGCAATCGCTTTCTCCATTCTCCGCATCATTTCATCCAGATTCTGAAGCTCCATCCCCACAACCGCCGGGGCCAGATAGCCGCGGATCGCTGCCTCGATCGACTCCTTCGTATCTCCGGTAATCACCGCGGTAGGCGGCGCCTCGCCGAAACCGACACTGCCGTCGTCCGCCGTTATTTTTACAATCAGATCACTGATACTGTCTACCGTCCGAAGCGCCGTCCGAAACGGCGTCACCAGCGGTATACGGATCGTTCCAATCGCTATCTCCTGAATTTTCATAATCTCCCTGTCTTTCTTTTCGCTCATTCTTTCTCATTTAAAACTGCCATTTTCATAAATCACTATCTGTCTTGTAACTATGAAGGTACGAAACAGAGTTACGAATCATTACCTGTTTTTTACAGCATCATTTGCTTAATCTTTGTGCAATATCATTTTCCTGCGCAATCACAGCAATCCCGGTAATTTCTCGGGTAATTTCCTGGGTAATTTTCACTTGCTAATCTGATTGTCCCGCATATACTCCCGAATCACGCCCGCGAATTCCTTCCCATATTGTTCATACTTGCGGGTGCCCACGCCATTGATGGAAAGCATTTCCTTTTCTGTCTGCGGCAGACAGGTACTCATCTCCCTGAGCGTTTTATCCGAAAAAATAATATACGGCGGGACATGTGCTTCCTGCGCCATCTGATATCGTTTTTGCCGCAGCAGTTCAAACAGCTGCGGATATTTTACCTCCGCTGCTTCCTTTCTTTTCTCCGGCTGATCCTTCTTCGGTTCCTTTTCTCTTTCCTTCGGAAGCTTTAGTACAATCCGGCTCCCATCTGCATCGTTCCCTGTTTGCTCCGCCAAAATTCGGCCTGTCATAGCCATCTCGTTATGCTCCGCTAAATTTCGCTCGGTCAAGGATATCCCTTTTTGCTCCACTGCGCTCCGCCCTGCCATGGCCAGACTCGCCTCGTCCTGCTCCCTGGTCAAAGCCAGAAACCGTCTGCCCTGGTCCGTAAGCTTCAAAACCGGATAGTCTCCCGGTGTAAGAGACAGATAGTCCTTCACGAGCAGATCATTCAATATCTGCCGGATCCTCACAACTGTCCGCTCTTTCAGCTTTCCAAATCCGGGATTCCGGTCCAGCCCAAACCGCCGCACCCTATCGTTCACGGTTCCATGAACCGCGTCCGTGATTGCCTGAATCCCATAACGTTCACGGCTGGAGCGTACCAGTTCGAGAAGCACGGTTGCCTCCTCCGTGACATCCACATCCTGAAATTCCGTGAGGCAGTTTTTACAGTTTCCGCAATAATTGCTGCCATACTCGCCAAAATAGCGCAATATGTAGTCCCGCAGGCACTCGTTCGTGAAACAATAGAATGTCATTTTCCGCAGCCGCTCGTAGTTCCGCTCGCGCAAAAGCTCCAGCTCCTCCCGCTCCAGCTCCGGATTTTCCTGCTGCTGAATCAGAAACTCATTGATTTTTACGTCCTTCGCCGCGTAATAGAGAATGCATTCCGCCGGTTCACCGTCCCGCCCGGCGCGCCCCGCTTCCTGATAATAGCTTTCCACATCCTTGGGCATATTATAATGAAGCACATACCGCACGTTCGACTTATCAATGCCCATTCCAAACGCATTCGTCGCCACCATGATCGGACTCCGGTCGTAAATAAAATCCTCCTGGTTCTGCTTCCGCTCCAGGTCAGAAAGCCCCGCATGATAACGGGTTGCCGGATAACCGCTTTCCACCAGCTCCCCGTGAAGCTCCTCCACGGTCTTTCTGGTATTGCAGTAAATAATCCCGCTCTTTCCCTTATTGCCCATCAGGTATTTCAGCAGCTCCTGCTTCTTATCCTTTGGCTTCTCCACGGAAAAATACAGATTTTTCCGGTCATAACCCGTAACCGTGACAAGGGGCTGTTCCAGACCCAGAATACACTGAATGTCTTCTTTCACCGTCCTTGTGGCCGTGGCCGTAAAGGCACTGAGCACCGGCCGGGTCGGCAGCGCATCTACGAAATCCACGATTTTCAGATAACCTGGTCGGAAATCCTGCCCCCACTGCGAGATACAGTGTGCCTCATCCACCGCCACCATCGAAATCTCCACTGCCCCCGCCAGGGACAAAAAAGTCTCCGTCATCAGCCGCTCCGGAGCCACGTAAATAATTTTATACCGGCCCTCTCTGGCAAATTCCAGCGCCTTCCTGCACTGATTTTCCGTGAGAGAGCTGTTAATAAACGCCGCATGCACCCCCGCCGCGTTCAGCGACGCCACCTGATCCTTCATAAGCGAAATCAGGGGCGACACCACAATCGTGATGCCTGGGAGCAGCAACGCCGGAATCTGGAAACAGAGCGATTTGCCCGCGCCAGTAGGCATAATTCCCAGCACATCCCGCCCAGAGACAATCGCATCCACCAGCTCCTCCTGGCCTTCACGGAAGGAGGTATAGCCGAAGGTCTCTTTTAATACGCTATACTTGTCCATATTTTATATTTTCTCTTCCCCGTAACGTCCATTGATTTTGCATAATAATCATGCTCCATCTTAACTCATTTGTGCGGAAGACGCAAGACTCTAGTTACAGGTCACACCCTGACCAAATTTCCCTTATTTTTGCCCCTACAGGTATAACCAGTAACAGGCTCTGTTCGTATGTCTAATTTTTTCACACAATCTCCGCAAACTGTGCTACAATTATACAGTTTCATTTATCGTCATGTATGAATTTGCAGCACGGCGTCATCCTGGCGCCAGAAAGGATTCTATGGGTGCTGTTTTATTATCTCCATTTTATCTTCTGCTTCATCTGTACCTCGCCATCCGGATCCTGTCCTGGTTCTCCGCCATCGGCGGACCGCTGGGCAGCACGTGGACTTCGATCTTATTTCTCATACCGTTTGCCCTGGTCACAGTGAGTCCTCTTTTAGGCGCTTTCACGCACGGACGCCTCAAGCGCACCGCGAAACAGATCAGCAATTACTGGCTTGGCATCCTGCTCTACCTAGCTCTGTTTCTTCTGCTCTCCGACATCATCCGGATACTATTGTGTCTTGGCACGCACCAACCGTTTTCACTGGCCGCATGGAGCAGTAAATCAGCAGACACCGTTTCGCGCACAGCGACGGTAATCGGTGACGCTGTCGTATTCGCGGCGACTGTATTTCTTTCCATATATGGGATCCTGCACGCCCGCCAGGTGAAAAAAGTGACCTGTTCCGTAAAGATTCCTAAAAGCTGTGAGCTCTCTATCTCTAAAAGCGAACATACAGAAACCATATCTGCACAGAAGCCTGAAGCAGATACTGTTTGCACCAGTAAAATACGAAGCAACGCCAATTTAAAAATCGCTCTCGTCGCAGATCTTCACCTCGGCTACAGCGTTGGTCTGCCTCAAATCAAAAAAATCGCGGATATCATCCGCGAAATGGAACCAGATCTGATTGTGTTCGCAGGCGATCTGTTTGACAACGAATTCGCCGCCATAGGGCAGCCGGAAGAATGCGCCCGCATTCTGGCATCACTAAAAAGTACGTACGGCTCCTTTGCCTGCTGGGGAAATCATGATGTAGAAGAATTAATTTTTGCGGGATTTACCTTTCATTCCAAAGAGACAAAAGTATTCGGCAGTCCGCAGATGAATCAATTTCTGGAAGCCTCCGGCATCCGAATTCTGGAAGATGAAACGCTGCTGATCGACAACGCCTTCTATCTCACCGGACGGCTGGACGCTTCCTGCCAGAAATCAGGAAAAGCCTCTGTCCGCCGTATCAGACAGAGGCAGAGCAAGTCACGCATTCCCTCTTCTGCCCATACACAGGAAGAATCGTTCGCTTATCCACAGCCAGGCGATTCGAATTTCTGCCGCAGCGCGTCCGGTAAACCGGTCACCGGGCGGAAAACGCCTGCCGAGCTTACCGCCGGTCTCGACCCGGAGAAGCCTCACATCGTGATCGACCACCAGCCATCCGAGCTTCCCGAACTGGCTGCGGCAGGCGCAGATCTGGTGCTCTCCGGCCACACGCACGATGGACAGCTGTTCCCGGCCAGTCTCATCACCCGCATTGGCTGGAAAAATTCGCGCGGAAAGCTCTGCATCGAAAATATGACCAGCATCGTCACCTCGGGCGCGGGAGTCTGGGGACCGGCCATGCGGGTCGGGACAAACAACGAGGTGGTCGAAATATCCATGCAGGCTATGTCATAAGAAGTCAGCAAGACCGACAAATTTCTCATGCCTCCGGCTTCCTGGCTCGTTACTTCGCGGGAATAAAATGGCACACTAACCAGGCCACCGATCTACGCTTCGGTTTTGAACGGCTATAATAAAACTATTGATACATCTCCTCCAGCGTGACAAGCTCCACCTCTCCATTCTCTGCCGCCTTTCGCAAACCTTCTGTAAACCCGCTCCGGGAGAAAATATAATAATGATACCTCGTGCCTTTCCCAAATACGGAGGCATATTCCCGGAGCAATTCCAGTTCATCCATCCCAATCGCTTCATTTTTATATTTGCACGAACCGATCAGATATTCCTTCCCATCTGTCGAAGTTCCCACAATATCAATCTGCACCTGCTTTTTCTTTCTCATATCGGTTCCCCACCACTGTCCGATCTCATTCAGATCAATCGGATGATCCTCCGCGTAATAAAGCAGATAGTCCCGGCACATCCGCTCAAATATAAGTCCCATGAAATCAGAAAGCTGCTCCTTTACTGCTCTCTGATAAGTTCTTCGAATTCTGCCGGAATCAATCGCGCTGCTGTTTGCCGGAACAAATCGATACCAGAAACGGAAAAAGCTGTCCGCCAAAAGATAAATCGTCTTTTTCCCTGGTTTTTCAGTAATCGGCGTTTCCTTTTTTACAATCCCCAAATCAATTAATGTTTTCAGATAACTGGTGCAGGCTCCGCTGTTTTCTCCGACCTTTGTCGCAATCTCATTTAAACGAGACGCTCCTTCCGCTATCGCGCGAATGATCGCATTGTAAATCGCCGGCTCCCGAAGCTCCTGCTTCAATAAATTCGCTGGTTCTTCATAAAGATAGCCAGATCGGTCAAATAAATTTGTCAGCAAAGCCTCATCCAGATCCGTCTTCACGTTCAGTTTATTAATATAATGAGGAATACCTCCCGTGATGCCATAGATCAGGGTATTCTCTGCAAAAGAGCGTTCCGGATGAAAGACCGCCGTATCTTTATAGTCCAGTGGTTCTATTTTAAATTGCGCTGTACGTCTCCCATACAAAGGACTTTCCTGTCCAAGCACCTGATTTTCCATAAAACTCATAGAAGAGCCGCAAAGGATCAGACAAAGCCTGGAATTCTGCCATTTGTGGTCAATCACATGCTGAAGCATCGCGGAAATGGCCGGCTTTGCCTTTGCAAGATAAGGATACTCATCAATCACGAAAACCATCCGGTTTTCTTTGGACAACGCAGTGATCTCATCAAGAGCGGCATCATAATCCCGATACACAGGAGGGAATAGTGAATCCGGCCTTTCATAGTTCATAATAGCCTTTGACAGGCTTTCCAGATTTTCCTGCGCCGTAGTATTCAAAGCTGAAAAAAAGATCGTCGGCTTATCCTTACAAAACTCATTAATCAGGGCTGTTTTTCCGACTCTCCGTCTGCCGTAAATAATCATGCATTCAAAGTCGCCATTTTCATAACGGGTATTCATTTTTCTAAGCTCTTCTTTGCGGCAATAAAATCGTTCCACAGGCTTCACCTCACCCAAATATATTTTTAAAAAGTAAATCACGATTATGTTTATTACGATTCTGTTTTTTATTATAATTCAGCTAACAGGCTCTGTCAAGGCTTTGCAATCGAGCGGGAGGCGGCTTTAACCGCAAAACTCGTTGCCCGGCCCTGCGCATAAAAGCGAATTCACCCCTCGCCGGGAATTATCCGGCGAGGGGTGAATCGCAACCTTTTTATTCTCTGCTTTTTTATACAAACGCATTTCTTGCCGCATCGTACGTATAATCGACTGCGGCCAGCTTTTCCGCAATCGTTTCCTGCGTCACTCCAAGTCCCGCACAGAGGTCGTCTAAGGACGCGTAGTTGTCCCGGAGCTGGGTATTCACATAACTTAATAAAATCATCGGATCGTTTGGCAGTTCCATTTTTGTTCTCCCTTGCATTTCATTGCAAGGCCACACCCTGACCAGATTGCCGTGTTCCGTCTCTGCCGGTGTGGCCTGTGATAGCCTTCTTACAGACCTTCCCTCACCCTACCGTTTCAACCACTCTGCGCACATCCGCCGTCAGCTTCCCGTTCTCCGTGGTAAACACAATTGTGTCGTCCATGCCGACCTTTCCGGAGAGAATCAGCCGCGCGGCCAGGGTTTCGACGTTCTTTTGCAGGAACCGCTTCAGCGGGCGGGCGCCGTAGATCGGGTCATATCCGCCCTCAATGATCCACGCCTTTGCGTCCGGTGCAAGCTCGATGCGGATATCCTGATCCGCCAGGCGCCGGTTCAGATCGTCCACCAGCAGGTCAATGATCGCGCCGATGTTGTCCTTCGTCAGCGGCTTAAACATAATAATCTCGTCAAGGCGGTTCAGAAATTCCGGCCGGAAGCTTGCGCGCAGCTGTTCCATGACACGGTCCTGGCAATCCTGGCGGATGCTGCCGTCCGGCTCGATGCCTTCGAGCAGATACTGCGAGCCGATGTTGGAGGTCATAATCAGGATCGTATTTTTAAAGTCCACCGTGCGCCCCTGCGAGTCAGTGATACGCCCGTCGTCCAACACCTGCAAAAGCACATTGAACACGTCCGGGTGGGCCTTTTCCACCTCATCAAACAGCACGACCGAGTACGGCTTGCGGCGCACCGCCTCCGTCAGCTGACCGCCTTCCTCATAGCCCACATATCCGGGAGGCGCTCCGATCAGACGGGAGACAGAATGCTTCTCCATATATTCACTCATGTCGATACGAACCATATTTTGCTCATCGTCGAACAGGTTCTGCGCCAGCGCCTTCGCCAGCTCTGTCTTGCCGACGCCCGTCGGTCCCAGGAACAGGAACGAACCGATCGGCTTGGACGGGTCTTTGATACCGGCTTTCGACCGCAGGATTGCCTCAGTCACCTTCTCAACACCGTCGTCCTGGCCAACGACCCGTTTGTGCAGCTCGTCGTCCAGCGCCAGAATCTTCTCGCGCTCGCCCTGCGTCAGCTTCGCCACCGGGATGCCCGTCCAGCGGGAGATAATCCGGGAAATCTCTTCCTCAGTCACACTCTCATGCACCAGCGACATATCGCGCTTCTGCACGATCTCCTCCTCGATTGCCAGCTGCTGCTGGAGCTTTGGCAGCTCGCCATACTGCAGCTTGGCCGCCTTTTCCAGGTCATAATTGCGCTGCGCCAGCTCAATTTCCTTGTTCATGGCCTCAATCTGCTCCCGCAGTGTGGAGAGATTCTCGACGGCCTTTTTCTCATTGTCCCACTGCGCCTTCTGCGCGTTAAAATCATCGCGCAGCTCCGCCAGCTCCCGCTGCAGTACCTCCAGACGCTCGTGACTCGCCTTATCGGTCTCCTTTTTCAGCGCAGCCTCCTCAATCTCCATCTGCATAATCCGCCGCTGCTGCTCATCCAGCTCCGTCGGCAGAGAATCCAGCTCCGTCTTGATCAGCGCACAGGCCTCATCCACGAGGTCAATCGCCTTATCCGGCAAAAACCGGTCGGAGATATAGCGGTGCGAAAGCGTCGCCGCTGCCACCAGCGCACTGTCCGTAATCTTCACGCCGTGGTACACCTCATAGCGATCCTTCAGCCCACGCAGAATGGAAATCGTATCCTCTACCGACGGCTCATCCACCATCACCGGCTGGAACCGCCGCTCCAGCGCCGCATCCTTTTCAATATATTTCCGATACTCGTCGAGCGTCGTCGCGCCGATGCAATGCAGCTCGCCGCGCGCCAGCATTGGCTTTAACATATTCCCGGCGTCCATCGCACCGTCCGTCTTGCCCGCGCCGACAATCAGGTGCAGCTCATCAATGAAAAGGATGATCTCCCCTTCACTCTTGCGTACCTCCTCAAGCACGGCCTTCAGACGCTCTTCAAACTCGCCGCGGTACTTCGCGCCCGCAACCAGCGCGCCCATATCCAGGGAAAAAATCTTTTTATCCTTCAGTCCCTCCGGCACATCACCGCGCACAATCCGCTGCGCCAGCCCCTCGACCGCCGCCGTCTTGCCGACGCCCGGCTCACCGATCAGCACCGGGTTATTCTTCGTCTTGCGTGACAGGATGCGGATCACATTGCGGATCTCCGCGTCCCGGCCGATCACCGGGTCCAGCTTCTGCTCCCTGGCCCGCGCGACCAGATCCTGCCCATATTTATTCAGCGTATCATAGGTATCCTCCGGCGTATCCGAGGTCACACGCTGGTTACCGCGCACCGTCGAGAGCGCCTGCAAAAACCGCTCCTTCGTAATGCCAAATTCCCTGAAAAACTGCTTCATCGAAGGGCTCTGGTTATTCAGAATCGACAGAAACAGATGCTCCACCGACACATATTCATCGCCCATCTGCTTCGCCACATCCTCCGCACTCACCAGCGCCTTATTCAGATACTGGCCAATATACGGATTCCCGCCGGATACCTTCACCCGCGCGTTCAGTGCCTGCTCCAGCCGATCCTCAAAATACTCTCTCTGGATCTCCATCTTCTCGATCAGCTTGCCGATCAGGCTGTCCTCCTGATGCAGGAGCGTATACAGCAGATGCTCCTCCTCAATCTCCTGATTGCCAAACTCATAGGCGACCTTCTCCAGATCATTGACCGCCTGCATCGACTTCTGCGTAAATTTACTGATATTCATAAGCTCCCTCCTCATCTATATGGTGGCCGTATTCCCACACAGTCACGAGATCCTTTTTTTATCCATGGCCGTGCGCGAATACGATGAAATAACAGATATTTTTTACTTCACAGGAACTATAACACCAATTGTTAGCCAAGTCAAGTGGTGAGTGCTAATTTTCTTTGATAAAAACGGGCAGACGTCTCCGCCTGCCCAGATCTATGCGTGGAAACACAGAAAGGAGGTCATACGGATCACACCGCAATAAATCCCACGCATAAATATTACACATGATTATTGAATAAGAATTTGCCCTTCCGGAACAACTGCCACCTGCAGTGCATGCTGCCCGAATGCTTTCGCAAAATCCGATTAAAGCGCTGTGCCCTGTGCCATCATCGCGTCTGCTACCTTCTCAAAGCCCGCAATGTTCGCGCCGGTTACGTAGTTTCCTTCTACGCCGTAGCGGCTTGCCGCGTCGGAAATCTTCTCATAGATCTCGTTCATCATTCTCTGGAGCATCTCATCTACTTCCTCAAAGGTCCAGCTGCGGCGCATGCTGTTCTGGCACATCTCAAGTGCGGAGGTACCTACACCGCCTGCATTGGATGCCTTGCCCGGCAGGAAAAGGGTTCCGTCTGCAAGAAGGAAATCGGTCGCTTCGCGGGTGGTCGGCATGTTCGCGCCCTCTGCTACCGCGATGCAGCCGTTCGCACGCAGTGCTTTCGCGTCGTCAAGATTCAGCTCGTTCTGCGTTGCGCACGGAAGTGCGATGTCGCATTTGATTGTCCAGATACCCTTGCCCTCGGTGTAAACCGCGCTCGGAACTTCGTTCACATACTCTTTGATTCTGCCGCGGCGAATCTCTTTGATATCCTTTACAACGTCAAGGTTGATGCCGTTCGCGTCATAGATGTAGCCGTTGGAATCGCTCATCGCGACCACCTTCGCACCGAGCTGCTGTGCCTTCTCGGTCGCATAGATCGCAACGTTGCCGGAGCCGGATACGACTACGGTCTTGCCAGCGATGTCGATGTTATGATCCTTCAGCATCGCATTCAGAATGTATACCAGGCCATAACCGGTCGCCTGTGTACGCACCAGAGAGCCGCCCCAGGTGAGGCCCTTGCCTGTCAGTACGCCTTCATACTGGCCGGTCAGTCTCTTGTACTGGCCATACATATAACCAATCTCTCTTCCGCCTACGCCGATATCGCCGGCCGGAACATCCTCGTTCGCCCCGATGTATTTGGAAAGCTCTGTCATAAAGCTCTGGCAGAACGCCATCACTTCACGGTCAGATTTGCCCTTCGGGTCAAAGTTGGAACCGCCCTTGCCGCCGCCGATCGGCAGTCCGGTCAAAGAGTTTTTGAAAATCTGCTCAAAGCCCAGGAACTTCAGAATGCCCTGGTTTACAGACGGATGGAAACGAAGTCCGCCCTTGTACGGTCCGATTGCGCTGTTAAACTGTACGCGATAGCCTTTGTTGACCTGTACCTTGCCATTGTCATCTACCCACGGTACCTTAAAGGAAATGATGCGCTCCGGCTCTACCAGACGCTCCAGCAGGCTGACCGAACGATACTTCTCCTCGTTCGCATCGATCACCAGCTTCAATGAATCCAGAACTTCCTTAACAGCCTGGTGAAACTCCGGCTCACCCGGGTTCTGTGTGACTACACGCTCATAGATTTCTTCTGTGTAAGACATGATAAATTAGCCCCCTTGCTAAATTTTGTGTAATGATTCAGTACAGTGTTAAAGTAAAAAACCGCAGTCTGCCCCTCCGAATCATTACAATTTTATTTGTGCAAACGGCGTGCCGCCCGTTTCCACTCGTTCTTATGCGACTTTCGTATCTTAATCTTAGCCGAAAGATACCCGTGGCAGACGCCACGGGTATCTCAGCTGTTTGCTCCGTCGCACACATGCGGATTTATTATACACGCTTGTGTTTCCTTTTGCAATTGGTTTTCCATCAAAAATTACGGTTTCTCAGGCTTTTTTCACAATTTTTTCTATCAGAAGCCATCCGGTTTAATTATTTCCGGATGCACCGCCCCTGCCTCCGGATCGCTCCGAATCTCCGGAATCATCTGTATCAGTCGAATCATCCGTACTTTCCGTCTGATAGTCAGACAGATAACCCAGTGTCAGCTCAACCGTTTCCTCAATATAGGTGCCATTCGACTGATAGCTTACCACAATTTCAACGGTCTCGCCTCCCGCATAGTAAGCAAGCAGATTTTTCAAATCCGTCATGGAGCTTACGCTCGTACTGTCAAACTTCGTGATGATATATCCTGCCTGCAAACCAGCCGCCGATGCCGGGCTGTCCTCTGCCACCTCAGTGATATAGATGCCTTCCGGAATCCCATACACGCTGGACATCTCAGATGATACTTCCTGTCCGGTAATTCCTATATAAGCGCTGTCTTCCTCGCTGACCGTCTCCGTTCTCGTCTTCTTGTTCATCAGATCCTCAATGATCGAGGTCACATCCGAGATCGGAATCGCGTAACCCATACCTTCCACACCTGTATCGGAAGCCTTTGCAGAATTGATACCGATCACACGGCCATTCATATCAAGCAACGGACCGCCGCTATTGCCGGCGTTGATTGCCGCATCTGTCTGGATCATCTCCGCGGTATACGAATCAAGCTCAATCGTACGGTTCAGCGCACTGACAATACCCGTCGTTACTGACTGGCCATACCCAAGCGCATTGCCGATCGCCACCACCTGCTCACCAAGCTGCAGGCTATCTGAATCACCGATCTCCGCAATGGAAATTTCCGACATCGTATCACTTGAGATATCATCCAGCTGCACCGCAACCACCGCGATATCAATCGATGCGTCCGTTCCCTTGATCACTGCCTCCGCGGCCGACTCATCAATAAATCCTACGGAAAGCTCCGTCGCATCCTCTACCACGTGGTAGTTCGTCAAAATCAAAAGCTCTGTGTCATTCTCTCCAATGATGATGCCGGAACCGACACTGACGCTCTCATATGTGGTGGTTTCTCCACTATCGTAGCCATATCCATAGAAATATCCGTAATAACCGCCGTAATAGTTTTCAAGCTCCGTCACGGAAGTATTGGTGATCGTCACCACCGACGGCAGCGCCTTCGCCGCCACCTCCGCGACTGTCAATGTCCCGGAAGAGCTGTCACTGGATGAGCTCTCTTCCGTCACACTGTCATCCGATACCGTTGTCAGCAGAGTCGTCGTACTCGTTTCCGTATCCGACTCTGAGGAAAAAGATGTCGCGACCGCCGTCTCCTTCGATGTAAATCCGGTCAGTCCTGCGACTGCGCCTACCGTCAAAACTCCTGCCAAAGCAAGTGAAATAACGTTCCTGTTCTTCATAAGTAACCCCTCGCTTTCCTAATGTATAAATACCATGTCCCGACCGAGAGGCACCTGTTCAGCCGCACCCTCGCGGAACATATATCAAAGATCAATGCAGCCAGCCGCAGATGCCGGATCGGTTCTGTAGCATCGTGCATGGCTTTTCTTGATGCTGAGGGTAGTATAAATTTCCGGTTTGACCGTTTTGTGTTAGAAATGTGGCTGATATGTGGCAAATTTGTGTGTTTTTTGTGAACGCCCGGATTTTACAGGGTTTCGCACGGGCAGTGTGTAACATTTGCAAATTCATCCCCTTTTTTTACCCTTTTTTGAAAACCGGCCGTGAAAAAACGCCCTGGTTTCCCCGGAGCGTTTCACTCTAATCTGCCTCTGCAATCCTTTTCAGCAGTTCATGGTTTTCCGTACGCTTTTTTTCACGGCATGCCGCATAAATATTCAGCGTCACACTTGCATCAGCGTGCCCTAAAATAGACTGGATATACTTGACCGTCTCTATAGGAGAACCTTTCGACGCATTCTCGCACAACCAGCAAGTAAATGTATGGCGAAACACATGGTACGCAACAGCGGCACTTGGATTGCAGAGTTCTTCTGAGATGTATTGGAAGATATCCTCCAAGTCTGCCTGTGCCCGTGGATAGATGTTCAAAGCATATTTATTATTTTCCATACCGCTCCTTCATGGAAGCAAGGAAAGAATGCCC
>JAJQGP010000121.1 GCA_021200475.1 Lachnospiraceae bacterium | reverse complement strand
GAGGAGCAGCGGATGCGTAAGGAAGCTCTGGAGCTTCTGGAAATGCAGAATCTGGCGCATCTAAAGGATGAGATTGCCGGTTCGCTTCCTTATGGTATTCAGCGGCGTCTGGAGATTGCGCGCGCCCTGGCGACGGAGCCGAAGCTGCTGCTGCTCGATGAGCCGGCCGCCGGCATGAACCCGCAGGAGACGCAGGAGCTGACGGATTTCATCGGCCAGATCCGCGATGAATATGATATGACGATTTTTATGATCGAGCACCATATGGACCTTGTCATGCAGATTTCCGACCGCGTGTATGTGCTGGATTTCGGAAAGCTGATCACCGAGGGTACGCCGGAAGTCGTACAGAACGATCCGCGCGTCATCGAAGCATATCTGGGGGTGAGTGAGGATGCTTAAAGTACAGGATCTGAAAGTGAATTACGGCGGGATCGAGGCCGTAAAGGGAATCAGCTTTGAGGTGCCGGAGAATAGCATCGTCACGCTGATCGGCGCAAACGGCGCGGGAAAATCCACTACGCTGCGCTCTATCGTATCCCTGGAAAAACCGGCCTCCGGCACGATTACGTTCAATGGTGAGAATATCACCGGGCAGGATACGGACGTTATCGTATCGAAGGGAATCACGCTGGTACCGGAGGGGCGCAAGATTTTCCCGGACCTGACGGTACTGGAAAACCTGAAAATTGGTGCCTATATGCGAAAAGATGATCTGAGTGCCGATCTGGAATGGGTATACAGCCTGTTTCCGCGCCTGAAGGAGCGCAGCTGGCAGGCCGGCGGTACGCTTTCCGGCGGCGAGCAGCAGATGCTGGCTGTAGCGCGCGCCCTGATGAGCCGTCCGAAGCTGCTGATGATGGATGAGCCGTCCCTGGGTCTCGCACCGCTGATTGTGCAGGAAATCTTCAACATCATCCGGCAGATTCACAAGGAGGGTGTGACCATTCTGCTGATCGAGCAGAACGCGAACATGGCTTTGCGCACCGCAGATATCGGCTACGTGATGGAGACCGGCCGTATCACCATGACCGGCAGCGGGGCAAGCCTGCTTGCGGATGAGAAGGTCCGGGCGGCTTATCTGGGAAAATAAGCTGCTAAAATTCTATGTGCGATTCTGTGATTGAGCAGGAGGCGGTGCTTTCGCCTCCTGCTCGCCTGCGCGGGCTGCGTCCGGCATCAGCCGGAAAATTTCCTTACGCAGTCCTGCGCATAAAAAGAAAGCCAGGGGAGAAAATCCTCTGGCTTTTTCATCCAATAGGAAAGTTCTCCGAACTTCCCTATTGGACAAAAACCCTCCGGGGGATGCACATGCCGCGCCAGAGGAAACTGTCTGCTTACGCAGACGCGCGGCAGCGCGGGAATCCCGCAAGCGGGATTCTATTTTATAATACCAGTTTTCTCAGTCATGTCTTAAGTTTTTTATTTATGACCGAACATCGGCTTCAAACAGATGTGTAGGATAACTTTTTCAGAAAATTAGTCGTGACAAACCTGTAATGCATGTACTATAGTAAATTATATTGATTCTTATTCCCGCGAAGCAACGAGCCATGTAGCCGTGCTTGCACGGATATTTGACTGACCTTTTAAAATAAAGATGCCAATTCGTAATTGCGATATTGAAGACAGAGAAGGAGAAACATTAAAAAAGTTCTGGCGCATTTTTTGAAATTGTCAGAATTTTTTGCGTGAAACTGAGCGGATATGGTGTCAGGAAAAAGAAAGGAGAACAAATGAGCAGACTGAGTATTATTACGAGCAACAAAGCCCAGACTACGGTGGAGTCGCTCTACAAGGACCTGGAACGGCGAATCAGTGCGAGCCCGCCTGGGCTTTGCCCGGTGGATCTGGCGTCTTCGTTTTTGAAGCTGTGTCACTCACAGTCCTGCGGGAAATGCGTGCCATGCCGGATTGGACTGGGACAGCTGCAGGATCTGCTGGAGATGGTGCTGGACGGCGAGGGGACGCTGGAGACCATTGATTTGATCGAGAAGACAGCAAAGAATATTTTTTATTCTGCGGACTGCGCGATCGGCTACGAGGCGGCGAACATGGTCTTAAAAGGACTGCGCGGCTTCCGCGATGATTTTGAAGAGCATGTGCTGCGCCACCGCTGCAAGTGTGAGCTGTACCAGCCGGTGCCCTGCGTATCACAGTGCCCGGCAGGCGTGGATATTCCGGGATACGTGGCCCTGGTCGCGGAAGGGCGCTACGGCGACGCGGTCCGGCTGATCCGTAAGGACAACCCGCTGCCTGCGGTCTGTGGGCTGATTTGTGAGCATCCGTGCGAGGTGCGCTGCCGCAGAACATTGATTGATGATCCGGTCAATATCCGCGGGCTGAAACGGTTTGCGGTAGACCACGCGGGCGATGTGCCGCTTCCGGTACCGGCTGCGCCAACCGGGAAAAAGGTGGCTGTGATCGGCGGCGGCCCCGGCGGACTCAGCGCGGCCTATTACCTGACTCTGATGGGGCATCAGGTGACGATTTTTGAGCAGCGGAAGAAGCTCGGCGGCATGCTTCGCTATGGAATTCCAAATTATCGTCTGCCCAGAGAAGAGCTTGACCGGGAGATTGAGCAGATTCTGAGCCTGGGGATTACGGTGCAGACCGGCGTGACAGTCGGTGAATCTCCGAGTATTGTGGATCTGAGAAAGGAATATGACGCGGTCTATATCGCCATCGGCGCACATACCGACCGCAAGATTGGGATTGAAGGCGAGGACGCGAAGGGCGTGATTTCCGCCGTAGAGCTGCTCCGCGGGATTGGCGACGGCGAGATGCCGGACTTTACCGGCAAGAGCATTGTTGTCATCGGCGGTGGAAATGTGGCGATGGATGTGGCCCGCTCGGCGGTTCGCCTCGGCGCGGAACGTGTGCGCATCGCGTACCGCAGAAGATCGGTGGATATGACTGCGATGCCGGAGGAAGTCGAAGGGGCAGTGGAAGAAGGCTGCGAGCTCCTCGACCTGCACGCGCCGCTGCGCATTGAGAAGGACGCGGATGGCAATGTAGCGGCTCTCTGGGTACAGCCGCAGATCATCGGCCCGATGAAAAACGGGCGGCCGACGCCGGAAAATTCCTCGGAGGAGGAAGTGCGTCTCGCCTGCGACATTGTTCTGGTAGCGATTGGCCAGGGCATTGATTCCAGACTCTTCGAAAAACAGGGAATTCCGGTGAAGCGCGGCGTGATTGACGCCTTGAACTGGAGCGGTGTGAACGCAAAGGATATCACCGGTGTATTTGCGGGCGGCGATTGTGTGACCGGCCCGGCGACGGTGATCCGCGCGATTGCGGCAGGCAAGGTTGCGGCGGCGAACATTGATGAGTTCCTGGGATACCAGCATCTGATTTCCGTGGACGTGGAGCTTCCGCAGGTACGGCTGGACGACCGGAAGAACTGTGCGCGGATCAATATGAAAGAACGCCAGGCAGCAGACCGGGCGAAGGATTTTGAACTGGTGGAGTGCGGCATGACCTGTGAGGAGGCCAATCAGGAAGCGAGACGGTGTCTGCGGTGCGATCATTTTGGATATGGATCATTTAAAGGAGGGAGGACCGAGCAATGGTAAATGTGACAATCAATGGAAAACAGTACAAAGCAGAAGACGGCGCTACGATTCTGGATGCCGCCGCATCGGTCGGTATCTACATTCCTACCCTCTGTTACTTAAAAGACATCAATAACATTGGCGCCTGCCGTGTCTGTATGGTGGAGGTCGAAGGATGCGCGAAGCTGGTAGCGGCCTGCAACAACAAGGTCTGGGATGGCATGGTGGTACATACGAACAGCCCCAGAGTGCGTGAGAGCCGCAAGAACACAGTGGAACTGATTCTTTCCCAGCACGATGGCGAGTGTTCGACCTGTGTCCGCAGCGGAAACTGTAAGTTACAGACGATTGCCAATGATCTGGGAATTGTAGATCTGCCGTTTCGGAAAAAAGTGGCAAAAGCAGAATGGCCGATGAAATTCCCGCTGATTCGTGATGAAGGAAAATGCATTAAGTGCATGCGCTGTGTGCAGATCTGCGATAAGGTTCAGGGTCTGAATATCTGGGATGTTTCCGGCACCGGATCGCGCACCACGGTGGATGTTTCCCGGAACCGGATGATCAAAGAATCCGACTGTGCCCTCTGCGGTCAGTGCATCACACACTGCCCGGTCGGCGCGCTGCGGGAACGGGACGACATTGACAAGGTTCTGGACGCACTGGCGGATCCGGAGAAAATCACTGTCGTACAGGTAGCGCCCGCTGTGCGCGCGGCCTGGGGAGAACCATTTGGACTTTCCAGAGAATTTGCCACAGTGAAACGCCTGGTAGCCGCTCTGCGGCAGATGGGCTTTGATTACATCTTTGACACAAACTTCAGCGCCGATCTGACGATTATGGAGGAGGGAAGTGAATTCCTTGAAAAATTAAAGAGGAGCGCTGCAGCTGATGCGAAAGGAGCAGACCCTTCCTCAGATGAAGCAGGCACTCAGAGACCAGCAGAAAAATTCCCGCTCTTTACCTCCTGCTGTCCGGGCTGGGTGCGTTTCCTGAAATCACAGTATCCGGATATGGTGGATCAGCTCTCCACCGCGAAATCTCCGCAGCAGATGTTCGGTGCGGTCGCGAAATCCTACTATGCGCAGCTTCTGGGTGTAGACCCTTCGAAGATTTACTGTGTTTCCATCATACCCTGTCTTGCGAAAAAGCATGAGTGTGCGATACCGGGTATGGAGGATGGAGCGCGGGTAAGCCGGGAAGACAGGGAAAAGGAGCTTTTGGCACAGTCCGGTGGAGACAAAGAGAAACTGGGGCAATTGGAACCGTCAGAGCAGGCATCCGTCCCGGATGTTGACGTGGTACTGACCACCCGTGAGGTAGACCGTCTGATCCGTGCGGAGCAGATTCGCCCTGCGCTTCTTCCGGAAGAAGAATTCGATATGCCGCTTGGTGTCGGCTCCGGCGCGGGCGTCATCTTCGGAACGACCGGCGGCGTAATGGAAGCGGCTCTGCGCAGCGCTTACTATCAGGTGACAGGCCCACATCCCGATCCGGACGCGTTCAAAAAGGTAAGAGGAAATAAAGGCTGGAAGGAAGCAGAGTTCAACCTTGCCGGAACCCAGCTGAAGGTCGCTGTGGTGAGCGGTCTTGGCAACACCCGCAAACTGATCGAAGCTCTCCGCAGAGGTGAAGTGAGCTATCATTTTGTCGAAGTCATGGCCTGTCCCGGCGGCTGTGCCGGCGGCGGCGGTCAGCCGATCAGAGACGGCGAAGAGCTGGCAGCAGAGCGCGGCGAAGTGCTGTATGCGCTTGACAAAGAGAACCAGCTGCGTTACTCGCATGAGAACCCGGCCGTGAAGCAGTGTTATCAGGACTATCTCGGAGCGCCGCTCTCGCATAAGGCGCATGAGCTGCTGCACACCGATCACCATGCGTGGAAGATGCCAGGGGAAGAATAGAAGAAAATGAAAAACTGCGGAATCCTTTCACAGGGACCGCAGTTTTTCTATGGGAGGATTTTTTGCTCAGGCTGATATAGGAACGATGCAGCCGATTTACTGCACAAATCTCCGCAGCCGGTTTGATAACGCAAATGCCAGCGCGATTTTCAGCAGATCCGGAATGATGAATGGAAAAACGCACCATCCAAGTACCGTCAGCAGGCCAACAGCCCCAGTCTGGCTGGTATAGACGACCATAAACCATACTGTACCGAATGCGTAGCAGACAATCAGGCCGACGATCATCGAAAAAATCTGTATTGGCGCACTCTTTCCTAATGTCTTCTCAATCAGCCACATCGAGAGTGCGGAAAAGAAAAATCCAATGATATATCCGCCGGCCGTGCTTCCAAGCAGGGAACCGAGCCCGCCTGAGAAGCCCGCGAAAACCGGGAGCCCAATCGCCCCAAGCAAAATATAGACCAGAACCGCCAGGGTGCCTCTTCTTCCGCCCAGAATACCGACCGCGATAAAGACGCCAAACGTCTGCATGGTAAACGGCACCGTAGCCGGGATCGAAATCCATGAGCAGATGGCCATCAGCGCCGCGAAGAAAGCGATGTAAACCATGTCAATGGTCCGCAGGCCGGTCTGTTTGTTTTGTGTTGCTGTCATTGATGTCATAATAATCTCCCTTCTCGCTTGAAACAGAGCATGTAAGGCAGGTTTCCTGCCAGGAGCTAATTTACCATGAGAGAAGGTGATTGTCAACTGAAATTTTAGAAAAGTTGACAATGAAGAGCAAACAACCTTAGAAGAACTGCAAAAAGGTATGGATGCGGCCGCTTTTCTATGGTATACTGATAAAAGAAAATCTTAGAGAACAGGAGGAGAAGGATATGTCAGCACAACCACAAGAGAAAATGTATACAATAGATGATATAGAAGCCTTGCCAGAAGGACAGAGGGCGGAACTGATTGACGGTGTTATCTATGACATGGCAACGCCATCAACTCAGCATCAACGGATAGTACATCACCTTGACCGCATGATAGGCAATTATATAGCGGATGGTAAAGGAAGTTGCGAAGTCTTTCCGGCTCCATTCGCTGTGTACTTAAGTCAAGATACTTACAACTATTTTGAACCGGATTTAACGGTAGTGTGCGATTCGTCAAAATTGGATGATAAGGGGTGTCACGGTGCGCCAGACTGGATCATCGAGATTGTGTCCCCGTCCAGCAGGTCTATGGATTATATTGTAAAGATGTTTAGATATAGTGCGGCGGGGGTTCGCGAATACTGGATAGTTGACCCGGAAAAGGACTCGATAACTGTATATGATTTTAATGGCAAGAGCGGTGGCAGCTATACCATGTCGGATGTGATTCCGGTCGGCATCTACGATGGGGATTTACAGATTGATTTTTCTGCGTTGAATATTTGATAGTGTGATTAAGATATATTCCTGTTTTCTGACTGCTCAGAACTAAGCCGAAGATTAGAAAAAACAGGAACTCCGATTTCCGCTTAAATCGGGGTTCCTGTCACAAACTGATAAGCTGATGACGAGAATCGAACTCGTGACCTCCTCACTACCAATGAGGTGCGCTA
>JAJQGP010000122.1 GCA_021200475.1 Lachnospiraceae bacterium | reverse complement strand
TGCGCAGATGAACTGACAAATGAGCCAGTTATGACTGCGATCCTGAACAAGGATGCCCTCGCTTTCCAGCCAACTCTGTCCCGGTTTTATAACCGTATGGGCACTGATACACTGGAGCAGTTTGATGACATTACCCGTGCCATGCGCAAAACGGTCTATTCCATCGAGAAACCGGAGTTCATGCTTTTTGATATTGATTCCACTCTTCTTGACACTTTTGGCAGAATTCTGGCGATCTCGAATACGGTAGCTTCATCAAGCAACATCATATATTCCGTAGTGACAAAGAATCCGCGGAATCTTGATATTGGAGGTCTGATTGTGACAGTCACCCGTCTTTTTAGCGATGCCCGGTTCGTGGCGAAGCTGAAAGAGGAATATATCCGGACGGGCAGCGGGATGTATCTGCCGTATTAAAAAAATCAACTTTTCTTTCGGATCAGCCTGTGTACTTTGAAAAAGATGTATGCTATAATCTTCCACACATTGAGCTTCCTGCCTGCG
This sequence comes from Lachnospiraceae bacterium, assembly GCA_021200475.1. GTDB lineage: Bacteria > Bacillota > Clostridia > Lachnospirales > Lachnospiraceae > Choladousia. The sequence goes on along the minus strand of JAJQGP010000122.1, from coordinate 6,558 downwards.
GCGGGGGAAGCGACAGATGTTTACAGCAGTGAATGGATACAAGGAGGAGAAATATGTTTGAGAATTTGACAGACGGACAGTTTTGGGCGATAAGTGTAGTGATCTGTGTGCTGGTCGGTGCCGTCTCTGCCATGGCGTACCGCTTTTTTACCCGGTGGCGCAGGAGTAAGGGATTTGAGGAAAGCCTGAAGGAATATAACAGGCGGGTGGCAGATGGGGAACCGCTGACCATGGAAATGGGTGTTTACAGATATAAAGACAAGGCGGCCTGGCAAAGGGTCTGTGACCAGTTCCGGGAAGAGGGCATTTCCATCTGGCAGACGGAAATCACAGAATTTCCGGACAAGCCGGAAGAAAACTTTTACCGTGTTTCTGTGTATTCGGATGGGGATGAAAAATCTCATGCCCTGATAGAGAAAATTCTGCGGGAAAACCCGGATGGGAAAGAGTAATGGTTTGGGCAGGAAGCCTGTCATTACAGTGAATCAGGCAGCAATTTTAAATTATATACATAGATCTAAAGGAGGACAAACAGAATATGTCTGGAAGTATCACATATGTGCAGTTTTGGGGTATCAGTGTCCTGATCAGTCTTTTGCTTGTTGGCATGGTCGCTATCCTGTATAAGAGAATCAGGCGCTGGTACTTAGACAAAAGATTCGAAGATGAGATAGATGAAATGAAAAACTGCATAGCAGAGAGAGAATCACCTGGTGTGGAGGTGGCCGAGTATAAATACAAGAACAGAGAAAAATGGGAAAAAGCCTGTGCCCGTTTCCGTGAGGAAGAGATCGGGATCTGGCAGATGCAGGTCATAGAATACCCGGACCGGCCAGGGGATAATGTCTACAAGGTTTTGGTGTACGCGGGCAGGAAGGCGGGAAATCGCCCGGATGAACCGCTGGGAAAATGGAAGGATTGAAATGGATGACACCAGGGGCACAATGGCACGTATTCGATATGATAGCATTGGCTAAGGGAATGAAAGTTCCAGAGGATGTGAGTGATGAAACATTAAAAAGAAGTAAGAGGAACAAATGCAAAGTCGACCTGCAACGGGTCGACTTTTTGAATACCTGCTTTTTATGAATTTGTCTTTAGAAAAAACAGAAGGAGTTTTATTTGCACAGTGCCGCCATATCCTCATAAAATCCCGGATAGCTGATCTTCACACAGTCTGCGTCCAGAATCTCCATTTCCCCGGTGCAGGCGAGCGCGGCTACGGCGAAGCTCATGGCGATGCGGTGATCCTTGTACGGATCAATCGTTGCCCCGTGAAGCGGCTGGCCTCCTGTGATGATCATGCCGTCCGGCGTGGCTTCGACCGGGCAGCCGATGCGGGTAAGGTTCTCTGTCATGACGGCGATGCGGTCGGATTCTTTGACGCGCAGTTCAGCGGCATCCCGGATCACGGTGGTGCCGTCTGCGAAGGCTGCCAGAACGGCCAGTACAGGCAGTTCGTCTATGAGCGTCGGGATCAGGTCGCCGCCAATCTCGACTGCCTTCAGGTGGCTGCTGCGCACGAGCAGGTCCGCGCAGGGCTCTGCACCGGAGTGGTCTTCGTTGAGAAGTGTGATATCCGCGCCCATCGCCTGGCAGACGCGCAACATTCCGTCCCGGGTCGGATTGATGCCGACGTTTTTCAAAAGCAGCTCAGAACCGGGCACCAGCAGCGCAGCAGCGATGAAATAGGCTGCGGAGGAGATATCTCCCGGTACACGTATCTTTTGTCCGGTGAGGACTGGCTCGGGGGCGATGGAAACGGTAAGGCCGGTCTGTATGTCCGCGCCGAAGTAGCGCAGCATCAGCTCGGAGTGATTCCGGGATATGGCTGGTTCTGTGACACTGGTGATACCGTCTGCGTATAATCCAGCCAGCAGGATGCAGGATTTGACCTGCGCGGAAGCCACCGGGGAATCATAATGTGTGCCGCGCAGCTTTCTGCCGCGTATCTGAAGCGGGGCACAGCCGTTATTTTTTACAGAAGAAATATCCGCGCCCATGGCAAGGAGCGGCGTCATAATCCGCTTCATCGGGCGCTTCTGAATCGAGGCATCTCCGGTGATCGTCGTGTCGAAGGACTGTCCTGCGAGAATTCCTGACAGAAGCCGCATGGTAGTGCCGCTGTTTCCGGTGTCAAGAATATCGGACGGCGCATGAAGTCCGTGCAGCCCTTTGCCGTGCACCAGCACATGACCGCTCCGGGTGCCTTCCTCAAGCGTGATGTCGATTCCCATCTGGCGGAAACAGGCAATCGTTGAGAGACAGTCCGCTCCGGTCAGAAAGTTTGTGACTTCGGTTGTGCCATTTGCAAGTGCGCCGAACATAATGCTTCGGTGGGAGACGGATTTATCCCCCGGTATGGATAATTCCCCGCGCAGGGGAGCCGTATATTGGATGATCATGGGTAGTGAAAGGTTCCTTTCTTATAATATAATAAAGTTTAATAGAGTTGCTGGTGCGAAACGAATGTCCACCAGTTCTCTGCTTTGATCATGACATTGACGCTCTGAGGATTGTGTGCGGTTGCGTCGGCGTTTTTATATAGACGGAATGGAAATTCCGAATGTTTTATAGTAAGACTCTGCTATGAAACATTCTGGCCATATACTACCGCACCCAGACCTGGTATCCGTCCGCTCTCAATACATTTGCCGCCTCCATGGAAGGCGCTTCCTCGTAGAATTCAATTTGCAGAACCCCTTCTTCGAATTCCCGGCTGTGTATAATGCCGATATTTTTGATGCTGATGCCTTTGTCAGCGAGCAGCGTAGCAATGGTAGAAATCGCACCAGACTCGTCCACGATGTCGCAGTAGATCCGATAAGTCTTTTTGATGCTGCCGGGACTGCTTGAAGCGAAGGAATCGCGGTAATCGCGTGATTTTTCAAACATTTTATAGATGTACTCGCCATTTTCGCTGCACATGGCTTCCCGCGAGGCAGTCAGGAGGTCGATGAACGTATCCATGACAGAGATGATATTGTCTCCGTTGGACATGCAGATATGCTCCCACATCTCGGGGGAGGAGGAAGCGATTCGGGTGATGTCCTTAAATCCGCCAGCGGCGATCAGCTTCATCAGTTCGTCTTCGGAATCCAGATCGTGTACGGTGTTCACCAGCGAAGCGGCGATCAGATGCGGAAGATGGCTGACTGCGGCAGTTGCGAAATCATGCTGGCGGTAGTCGAGCACCAGGGGAAGCGCACCGATGGATGCCGCCAATGCGCGGTAGGACTCCACCCATTCCTCCGGCGTTCCCGGGGAAGGCGTGATGATATAGTAAGAATTCTCAAACAGGTGGGCCTGTGCATAGGCAAGCCCGGACTTTTCAGAACCGGTCATGGGATGGCCGCCGATAAAACGGCCATTCAGACCCAGCCGTTCAGCCGCCAGGTGGATGTCCGTCTTGACACTTCCGACATCCGTCAGGATGCAGTCCGCCCGTGCGATGTCTTTCAGCTGTTCGAGCGCGGAAATGTTGCTGCCGACCGGGGCGCATAAAAAGATGCAGTCGCATTTGGAAAACTGGTCATCAGACGGCGCGCTGCATATGGTGTCAATCACACCCTGCCGGAGTGCTTCCTCGACCGTCTTGGCTGTCCGCGTATAAGCCATGATCCGGCAGTCCGGCATTGCCCGTTTCAATGCTTTTGCCAGGGAACCGCCAATTAATCCCAATCCGATAAATCCAAAAGTTTCCATTTCCATAACCCTGTCCTTCCTTCATATCACCGCTTTCATAAATGCTTTGACGATGATCGCAATCTCTTTTGTATTATTTTACCAGAGACTGGAAATCCCGTCAATTGAAAATGCAGAGGGATCCGGCCGCGCGAAAAAGGAATAAAAGAGAACCAGAATAAATACGAAAAATGGACGAAAAAGAATTGTTAAAATTGAATAAAATGCTTGAACTGTTGCGTTTTTTTTAGTAGAATGTAACTATGTGAGCCGTTACGAATTTCAGAACAATTTGTCTGGAGGTTGGAGGGCCGTATTACTAAATTATTGGAGGATGAAGATTATGAATGTTTACACAACTGGCAAGATCCGGAACGTCGTAATTCTCGGGCATGGCGGCGCGGGGAAGACCAGCCTTGTGGAAGCCATGGCATATCTGTCGGGAATCACGAGCAGATTAGGCAGTGTAGCTGACGGCAATACGATCAGCGATTATGATAAAGAGGAGATTAAGAGAAAGTTTTCCATTACAACATCCATGGTACCGATTATCTGGGGTGATACCAAGATCAATATTCTGGATACGCCAGGGTATTTTGATTTTGCCGGTGAGGCGGTTGAGGCCTGCGCAGCAGCGGATGCGGCTGTGATCGTTGTGAATGGCAAGAGCGGTGTGGAAGTCGGCACACAGAAGGCCTGGGATCTTTGCGAAAAGTTTAAGCTGCCCCGTTTCTTCTACGTATCGAATATGGACTTTGATAATGCCAGCTATCGCAAGGTCGTGGAATCTCTGACTGAGCTGTATGGCAAGCGCATTGCCCCGATTCATGTGCCGTTCCGTGAGAATGAGAAGTTTGTTGGCTATGTGAATGTGGTGAAAATGGCAGCCCGGAGATATGTGAATAAGCAGGAAAAGGTGGAATGCCCGATTCCGGATTATCTTCAGGAATACGTAGAGAAGTATCGTGAGAACCTGATTGAGGCGGTCGCTGAGACGAGCGAAGAGTTTATGGATCGCTATTTCAACGGAGAAGAGTTCTCAGAGGCGGAGATTATGGCAGCGCTCCATACGAATGTGGGAGATGGGTCGATTGTTCCGGTAACGATGGGTGCGAGCGTGAATCTGCAGGGGATCCTGATTCTTCTGGATGATATTGTGAGCTATATGCCGTCCCCGGAGAAGCGTAAATTTGCGGGTGTAAATACAAAGACGAAAGAAGTATTTGAGGCAAACTATGACTTCTCGAAGGCGAAGTCGGCGTATGTATGGAAGACTCTGGTGGATCCGTTTATTGGAAAATATTCGTTCATCAAGGTCGCTTCCGGCGTCATCAAGGGTGATGATACTCTTTATAATGATGCAAAGGGGACAGAGGACCGTGTGGGCAAGCTGTATGTGATGGAAGGCAGCAAGCCGGTAGAGGTAAAGGAACTGCATGCCGGCGACATCGGTGCGATTGGCAAGATCGAGGCTGCGACGGGCGATACCCTTTCCACAAAGACGACTCCGATCGCGTATGGAAAGATTGAAACGCCGGTTCCTTATTCCTATAAGAGATATGAGCCGAAGGTAAGAGGCGAGGAGGATAAGGTTGCGCAGGCACTTACGAAGATGGCGCAGGAGGACCTGACTCTGAAGGTGGTAAACGATGGCGAAAACCGCCAGACACTGCTGTACGGCCTTGGCGATCAGCATCTGGATATCGTAGTCAGCCGTCTGCTGACGAAGTATAAGGTTGATGTGAACCTGGAGAAGCCGAAGGTGGCGTTCCGTGAGACGATCCGCAAGAGCTCTGATGTGGATTCCAAATACAAGAAGCAGTCCGGCGGTCATGGTCAGTATGGTCACGTAAAGATGCGTTTCTCTCCGCTGGATACTCTGGATGAACCGTATGAGTTCTCCCAGGAGGTCGTTGGCGGAGCGGTTCCGAAGAACTACTTCCCGGCTGTGGAAAAGGGCATCGCGGATTCCTGCCAGAAGGGACCTCTTGCCGGATATCCGGTGGTTGGTGTGAAAGCGGTTCTTTACGATGGATCGTATCATCCGGTAGATTCTTCCGAAATGGCGTTTAAGACCGCTGCCTCCCAGGCGTTTAAGAAGGGCTTTATGGAGGCGAGCCCGGTACTGCTTGAGCCGATCGCTTCGGTGAAGGTCACTGTTCCGGATAAGTTCACCGGCGACGTTATGGGAGACCTGAACAAGAGGCGCGGTCGTGTGCTTGGTATGAACCCGGATCACAAGGGCAATACGATTGTCGAGGCGGATGTGCCGATGTCTGAACTGTATGGCTATTCGACCCAGCTGCGCTCCATGACCGGTGGCTCCGGTGATTTCACTTACGAATTTGCCCGCTATGAGCAGGCTCCGACTGATGTGCAGGAGCGTGAGATTGCGGCCAGGAATGCAGAAGAATAAAATGGAATAATGGGTAATTTCTGAAAAAGGCAGCGAAACCGCTGCCTTTTTTTTGCCTGCTGTTCTGAATAAGTTACTTTTTGTCTAATAAGAAAAACTTCCGGGGCGGCGTTGAATGCCCAGTGGACATTTGTTTCGCGTGGTGAATCGAATCGCAAAAAAGGCGGCCATAGGCCGCCTTTCAGATAATTGCTGCTTTTTATTTCACCGCAGCGTAATCGCTTTTGCAGGACATTTCTCGGCGCATTTGCCGCAGCCGACACATTTCTCATAATCGATGTGAGCGATGTTATTTTCCACGGTGATCGCTTCATGCTCACACTGTTTGACACAAAGCTTGCATCCGATGCAGCCCGTATCACAGCTCTTTTTCACAGCGGGTCCTTTTTCCCTGCTGGAGCAGCGCACGGCATAGGTCGCCTTGTCCGGGATCAGCTCGATCAGGTGCTTCGGGCAGG
>JAJQGP010000153.1 GCA_021200475.1 Lachnospiraceae bacterium | reverse complement strand
TGAAAAATCAAGGAATTCTGCTCTTTTTTTATTCCAAAAGTGTTTAAGACCGGACAATAGTGCAATCTATAGTGTATCGCAAAGAAAAAATCATGTCAAGGAAAATTTTACAAAATCCAGCAAAAAAACATTTTCTGGCTGCCGCTGCCTGTTACGCTGAAAAAGGGGACTCCATTCTGGAGCCCCCCGAATTTCTGCATATCGCAAGTGCCAGAAGTCTTCTCCCCTATTTTCAGAGAAAACACAAACGGTCTCAAAACCTGCACAGTTAAGAAAAACAACTTATTTAACTGTAACCTTTGCACCCTCTGCCTCAAGCTTTGTCTTAAGCTCCTCAGCCTCAGCCTTGGAAATGCCCTCTTTGATCACCTTCGGAGCAGAGTCTACAACATCCTTTGCTTCCTTCAGGCCCAGGCCAGTCGCCTCACGGACAACCTTAATTACCTTAACCTTGGACGGACCAACCTCAGTCAGCTCTACATCAAACTCAGTCTTCTCTTCTACTTCCTCAGCCGGGCCTGCTGCCGCAACTACAACACCAGCCGCCGCAGATACACCAAACTCTTCCTCACATGCCTTTACGAGCTCGTTCAGCTCAAGCACAGATAATTCTTTGATTGCTTCAATAAATTCAGCAGTTGTCAACTTAGCCATTTTCTTTTCCTCCTGATAAATATTTTTTCAATGACCGCAGACCTGCGGTTTTTAAATTCTGATTTTTTAATATCCTGTTTTTCTGGTTTACGCTTCTGCTTTCGCTTCTGCGATCTGATTCAGTACGCGAGCCAGATTCGTAACCGGCGACTGAATGCTGCCAAACAGTTTTCCGAGCAGCTCATCTCTCGACGGAATTGTCGCCAGTGCAGCTACGCCATTCTCATCGTAATAGGTGCCTTCCACAACACCGGCAAGCATCTTCATGGTCGGAGCCTTTTTCGCATATCCGGAAATAATCCTCGCCGCAGCTGTCGCATCCGTCTTGGAAATCGCAAGCGCGTTCGGTCCTTCCAGGTGCTGAGCAAGCGCCTCACAGGGTGTATCCTTGAACGCGAAATTCATCATCGTGTTCTTGTAAACCTTGTAAATGATGCCTGCTTCACGCAGTTCCTTACGAAGCTGGGTATCTGCTTCCACTGTGATCCCGCTGTAGTGCACAAGAACCACGGACTCTGCATCTTTGATATTCGCAGAAATCTCTTCTACAATCGGTTTCTTCAGTTCAACCTTTGCCATAATCCATACCTCCTTATAGATTTTCGAGAAGACAGGACTGTCCTCTCCAAACCGCCGTATAAAAAGGAAAAATGAATATAGAAAAAGCCCTTCTGTCACCATCAGACAAAAGAGCATAAAAATTCTTCCATAGAATCATACTCCTCGGCAGGCTGTCTCTCACAAAACAATTATGCCCTGCGGCACCTGCTGTCTCTGGCAGTTATCTTCAGTACCCTACCACACTCTGCCTTTTTTGTCAACAACTTTTTTAAATAATTCAGAAAAACTCCCGGGAACTCTGATCCCCGGGAGTAACATTCCACAAGCATTTACGCAAGCTTCGCCGTATTCAGCTTGATGCCAGGACCCATCGTCGATGTGATGGTAACACTCTTCATGAGCTGTCCCTTCAGTGCTGAAGGTCTTGCTTTGTTAATTGCTTCTATAAGCGTCTGGAAGTTGTCCGCTAACTGCTCCTCTGTAAAAGAAGCTTTTCCAATTGGCACATGGATAATATTCGTCTTGTCGAGTCTGTACTCAATCTTACCAGCTTTGATATCGTTGACTGCTTTCGTCACATCCATGGTAACTGTGCCAGCCTTCGGGTTCGGCATCAGGCCCTTCGGTCCAAGGATCCGGCCGAGACGTCCAACGACACCCATCATGTCCGGGGTAGCTACTACCACGTCAAAATCCAGCCATCCTTCCTTCTGAATCTTCGGAACCAGTTCCTCACCGCCTACAAACTCTGCACCGGCAGCAAGCGCTTCATCTGCCTTCGCATTCTTAGCGAAAACAAGTACACGAACCTTTTTGCCGGTACCGTGCGGAAGCACAACCGCGCCACGAACCTGCTGATCTGCATGGCGGCCGTCACATCCTGTCCGGATATGCACCTCAATCGTCTCATCAAATTTTGCAACAGATGTCTTTTTAACTAAAGCCATCGCCTCATCTACGTCATAAAGCATGGAGCGGTCTACGGCTTTAGCGGCCTCTTTGTATTTTTTTCCTCTTTTCATATTAAACTACCTCCTGGCCTATTCTTCTACCGTGATGCCCATGCTGCGAGCGGTACCCGCAATCATGCTCATAGCTGCCTCAATGCTGCCTGCGTTCAGATCCGGCATCTTCATTTCCGCGATCTCACGAACCTTGTCCTTCGAAATCGTAGCAACCTTCGTCTTATTCGGAGTACCGGAACCAGACTTAATGTTGCATGCCTTCTTCAGAAGAACCGCAGCTGGCGGAGTCTTTGTAACGAAGCTGAAGCTTCTGTCCGCGTAAACCGTGATCACAACCGGGATAATCAGATCGCCCTTGTCTGCGGTTCTCGCGTTAAACTCCTTGGTAAACTGAACGATATTCACACCATGCTGTCCCAATGCAGGACCAACAGGAGGAGCCGGTGTCGCTTTGCCGGCAGGAATCTGTAATTTAATATAACCTGTAACTTTTTTTGCCATGTCAGAAACCTCCTATGTGGTATTGTCGGGAAGTCTTCCCTCCCACTGCCCCGGCTGGCCGCCGCGGCATTCTTATCAATTACATTTTTTTAATCTCTGCAAAACTGATCTCGACCGGTGTCTCACGGCCAAATAACTCGACATTGATTGTAACGCTCTGCTTTGTCTGGTTCATCGACTGGATCACGCCAACCGTATCTTTCCAGACACCACCAGTCACAGTCACGGTATCGCCTTCTTCAAAATCTACCGAAAGAGAAGTTGACTGGATACCAAGATTGTACATCTCCGCGTCTGTCAGAGGTACCGGCTTGGACCCCGGACCTACAAAGCCCGTCACGCCTCTCGTGTTTCTCACGACATACCAGGTATCATCATTCATCACCATATTAAGAAGGACATACCCCGGAAACATCTTTTTCTGCACGGTTCTCTGAACACCATTTTTCATCTCTACAACATCCTGAAGCGGCACACGCACCTCCAGGATCTCATTCTCCAGATGGCGGTTCTCAATCGTCTTCTCAATGTTGGCTTTTACTTTATTTTCATACCCGGAATAAGTATGAACTACGTACCAGCTCGCCTCTGCCATACAATCACCCTTCGCCCTTAATTCACTCAGAAACTAATGTTCACCAGAAGATCTACGCCATACTGGAAGACAAAGTCCAGCATCGCAATAATCATTCCCAGTACGATAGAAACGGCAATAACGGCGCCGGTCTGTTTCGCCAGCGTGGTCCGGTCCGGCCAGATGATCTTCTTAAACTCAGCCTTCAGGCCACGGAACCAGTCCTTGATTTTAGAGTTTTTCTCTGTCTTCTCTGCTTTTGCCATAACCTTCACTTCCTTTGCGCAATTCTATCGGTTACTTTGTCTCTTTGTGCAGCGTGTGCGACCGACAGAAACGACAGTATTTCTTCGTCTCCATACGATCCGGATGGGTCTTCTTGTCCTTTGTCATGTTGTAGTTACGCTGTTTGCATTCCGTACATGCCAATGTGATACGTACACGCACAACTTCCACCTCTCTTCCCTAAAGATTCACGCCGACCGGTCAGGACTTCCGCCTGTACCGTCGTGTGGGTCAGAACTGCTTTTTCAAGCATAAAAAAAAGCCTTCTTCCATACGCCCGTACAGTGTAGCACATCACCAGCAGGGAAGTCAAGACTTTTCTCATTTTTCTGTCATCTTTTATTCAAATAGCAAATCTGAAAAGAAGGCTTTTCTCCTTTTTTCGTCTTCATCAGAATATAACTGGGAGTACGCCCCTCCTGGCGGGGGAAGGACAGGCTTCCCGGATTCAGGATAGTCAGATCCGGATCGCTCTCATCCAGGAGCGGGCGATGTGTATGTCCGAACATTGCCGCAGAGCACCCATTTGTCCTGGCCTCTTCCGCCAGATCGCGAATTCCAACGGATACATAATAATAATGCCCATGAGTCATGAAAATCCGGCAGCCATCAATCTCCTCAATCCGGGCCACAGGCAGTCTCGTAAAGTAATCGCAGTTTCCCGCCACCATATACACCGGACAGTTCACCACACCGTGAATATACTCCACCGTGCTCTCTGAATCGCCCAGGTGGATCACACAATCCGGGTGGTCGATTTCACTGAGTACCTGCTTCAGATTCGAATCATAGCCATGCGTATCACTCACGATCAGTATATTCATACCCTCTCTCCTCTTTCCAAAACGGGAACGATTCCGCGTCCTCACAGTTACGGGAAACAAAACATACCCTCTCTTCACCAGTATTCTACAGGATGCCCTGCTCTGCCAGAATGCTGCGCATCCCCCGAAGCGCTTTTCCTCGATGACTCAGCTCATTTTTCCTCTCCGGAGCCAGCTCCGCGGAGTAGCAGCCACACGCAGGCAGATAAAAGATCGGATCATATCCAAAGCCATTCTCTCCCCGGCTTTCATAGCCAATCCTGCCTTCCATCACTCCCCGGCTGGTCAGAATCCGTCCGTCCGGGACCGCGCAGGCAATCACGCAGACAAAGCGCGCCGTACGTTCCTCATCCGGCACACCTGCCAGCTTTGCCAGAATAGCGGCATTTTTGATCTCATACGAAGTGTCCTTTCCCATATAACGGGCGGAGTACACCCCAGGCGCCTTATTCAGATAATCAATTTCCAGTCCGGAGTCGTCCGCCAGTACAATTTCTCCGGTTCGCTCCATGATCGTTCTTGCCTTGATCACCGCGTTTTCCTCGAAGGTCTCGCCGTCCTCCACAATGTCATCGGTCACCCCCGCTTCTTTCATGGAAATGATCTCCAGGTCACTGTGTGAAAGGATCATGCGAATCTCCTTCAGTTTGTCTGCATTGCCGGTGGCAAATATCAGCTTTTTCTTCATTGCGTCTCCCATCATTCCTGTTCCCATGTATAAACCTTCAGGCACACATTCGTCTCAAACTTTTCCTGTGTATTCTCCCAGAGCGTGCCATACTGGCTCAGATAGCTCTCCTTGCCTTCACACGTCACATTCTGCGTATACGCATCCGCGCGATATTCTACCGCCACTGGATTAGAGACATCCGGCGTATTGATTCGGACTACAATTGCAAACCGCTCTCCCTGTGTCAGTGTCGGAAGCTCTTCCAGGTCTACCGTATAATAGCCCACATCGCAGAAGCTGCCGCTCTGTAGGTATTCCATTCCATCAAAAGAATCCGTCCCGGTAAAATCATGTACCAGGTAAATGTCATAAGAGGTATCCTCACCGGTCGCATAAAAACCGACGGCGGCAATCTTCTCCTCCCCTTCGGCCGTATAAACGTTCGCGAACCAGCATTCACCGGAATCATATCCCTGCTGTCCCTGCCAGCCGCACGCATCGTACTGGTAAAGATGATCATAATTATCCGCCGCTTCAATCCGCGTATATGCCACAGCGATTCGTGCAATATTCGGATCCGAATAGGACACATAGAAAATCCCGTCATCCCCAAAATCGCTGCCCCAAGTATTCAGACAGATAAAAGCTCCATCCTGATCCGGCGTCGTCTCAAACTGCCCGGCTGACCAGGAATCGTCCCATCCGAGAATCAGCACGTCATGGTTCTGCGTCATCTCATCCGTATAATAATAGGAAAAAGTGGACGCATTGTAATATCCCGAGCCGGCTGCGGCGGTCGTTCGGTCCATGTACAGAGAGGTCTGTACAGAACCATAAGTATACACAGTTTCTTTGATTTTTTCAATAGCAGAATCGAACAAAACGCGTACTTCCTGGACATGGACGGCCGCTTCCAGTCCATCCGGCGAATATTCATCCCCATACGGATCCTCTTCTTCCGTCACAGGACCCTGCCAGCCGCAAAGGTATGCCATCAGCATCAGATAATCGCCGCCATCATTGATCTCCGCCGTAAACGAATTCTGCCGGGTCAGGTGATCCGCTGAAAAAACGATCCGCTGGTCTGGAAGAAGGGCATTCTCCAGGGCGTAAGTCGCCGTGATCGCCCAGCAGGTGCCGTAAGAGCCCTGATCCTTGACCGCAGGCTTCCTGCCGACATCACCCGCGTACCATCTGGAAGGAAGCACATTCTCCTCCGTATATTCCGTTGTCTCTTCCGCTGCCCGCAATATTGGCACAGCATTCCCTGCGCATACCAGCCCCATCGCAAGAAGCAGACTAACCGCCGTAAGCCGGATTGCAGCCGATCGTCTCTTCCCGTTTATCATTGAATTCTTTTTCTTCACCGTATCCATTCCCATATAGCATCAAAACATGTTCTTTTTTACATTTCCCGGTTCGCTTCTCTCCCGGAAGGTCTCTCTTTACCCGACCGTGGTTCTTTTCGGCGGACGCGGCCCCGGGAACTGATAATAATAGGCCTTAATCATGCCATTATAAATCTTCCGGTTTTTCGCCGCCTTCTTTCCTATATATTTTTCCGCATCCTCATAGGAGGTAATCACATACTCCGACCAGGAATCCAGCCGCGCAAAGGCTTCCCCCATCTCTCGATACAGTCCTGGCAGCGCTGCCTTTTCCTCCAGGCGCTCCCCATAAGGCGGATTCGTGATGATAAATCCATACTTTTTCGGGTGGTGCAGCTCGCTCACCGGCCGCTGCTGAAAATGAATCAGATGATCCACTCCGGCGCGCTTCGCATTTTCACGCGCGGCACGGACAACCTCCCCATCCATATCATACCCCTGAATATCTGTCTGCACCGAGAGATCCACCAGATCCTGCGCCTCTTCCACCGCGTCATACCACTTTCTGCGGGCAACCAGGTTTTCCCACTTTTCCGCAAGAAACGAGCGCTCCATCCCCGGAGCCATGTTCGCCGCCATCATCGCAGCCTCAATCGGAAACGTACCGCTGCCGCAAAACGGATCCACCAGAATCCGGTCCGCCTTCCAGGGCGTCAGCATAATCAGCGCTGAGGCAAGCGTCTCAGAAATCGGAGCCTTAGCC
>JAJQGP010000111.1 GCA_021200475.1 Lachnospiraceae bacterium | reverse complement strand
ATTGGAGTATAGCATATGTTTATAGGAATTGGCAATGAAAATGTGTCGGTTCAACAGGAAAAGCCCCGCGCAGATGTGTGCGCAGGGCATGAATCGGAAGGCGGAAATTAAAAGGTTATTTTTTTACTGGATATTCCTTCTTCACAGGTTTCCTTCACTTGAATCTGGATTGCTTCCTGTTCTTTCATCCGTCTTACTACCAGCAGCGCCCGGCCTTCAAAGAAATGGCAGCTTCCGAGGGTATAATTGTCTTCGCTCAGCGGATTTCCGGAACCGAAGCCGGAGAGTTCTCCCGCACCGCTGATTTCGCAGAAAACCTCGTTCTCCCAGATGGGCACTCGATTTCCATCCTTGTCCACGGCTTCCGCCTGGAGGATCAGAAGATCGCTGCTTTTCCCCTCGCACAGCCGTTTTGCAGGATCTGATTCGCTGTAATTATCCAGCGTCAGCTTTATGGATACTGCTTCGCCGGCTGTAGAAAGGGTACTATGCTCTGCTTCCAGGCCGCCGCGATAGTTGATCACTTCTATCGTTCCCGGCTCGTAGATCAGGCTGGTCGATACGATACCGCCGTCCGGTACGGCTTCCCGACAGATGCGTCTGCCGTTGACTTTTACCTCGATTTCGTCCGCGTCGCTGTAGAGATCTGCGCGGATTTCTTTTCCCTCATAGCCTGGCCAGGTATAGCTTTCGTATACGTCTGCCCAGCCCCAGCTGGAGATGGATTCTTTTTTGCCGGTGTGCTCCGGATGCAGAATGGTAATCACCGGCGCATGGTCCGTCCCCCACAGCTGACGGCGGAATTTTCCCTGCGGACGGAGATAGCCACAGATGTCGAAGTCGCCGCAGTTGCCCGTATGCCATGGATAATCGCAGAAGAGTCCGCCCTGCTGATCGTAAAAGGCGTGTCCGATGCCGCTTTCGCCCAGATAGTCCATCGCTGTCCAGGTGAAGTCGCCGATCACATAAGGATGTGCCATCGTATGCGCCCAGACCTGCTTCATCGCTTTCGGGTAGCTTTCCGTGCCGACGATGATGCGCTCCGGGAAGTCCTGCCCGTCCTGCGTATAGCGGTCGTCCAGATAATTGTAGCCGACAACATCCAGATCCTTTACATAATCGGCGGTAATCGCGCCCCAGTTTTTCGTCACTTCATCTGCCTGCGCAAGAAATGCTTTTACTTCATCCGGAAGACCCGCAAAGTCGATTTCCTCGCCGCTGCCGAAAATATTCGCCAGTATGCCGCCGAATTCGCCGGCGTCCAGAAAGACTGCGCACACGCCGTTTGTGATCGCCCTGGTACTGTCCAGACTGCGGACATACGCACACATTGCAGATGAGATTTCCGGTCCGTTTCCGCTCCCGTCGCGTTCGCCGATCTCATTGCCGATGCTGTACATGATAACAGAGGGATGATTCCGGTCGCGCAGAACCATGGAAGCAAGGTCTTCCTTCCAGTGATCTTCAAAATAAAGATGATAGTCAAAGGGATTCTTTTTCGCTCGCCAGCAGTCAAACGCCTCGTCCATCACCAGCATACCCAGACGGTCGCAGGCATCAAGCAGAGCAGTGCTGGGCGGGTTGTGGCTGGTACGGATGGCGTTGTAGCCGCTTTCCTTCAGCAGGCGCACTCTGCGATATTCCATCTCATCAAACGCGCAGCTTCCCACCACGCCGTTGTCATGGTGAATGCATCCGCCTTTAAGCTTTACAGGGACCTCGTTCAGACAAAAACCACGCTTGCGTGTAAAGGAGAGCGTACGGACGCCAAAGCAGACTTCTTTCGTCTCTTCCGGAATCTGCGCCGTATCATCGGAAGCAGCATCGGTTGCCTTCCCTGTTTCACGTACCCGCACAGCCGCCCTATACAGGTATGGATGTTCCAGAGACCAGGGGAGCAGGCCATCCTGTGAGCAGGCAAAGTGACAGGTCGTTTCTGCTGCATTGCATACGACGATTTTTGTTTGTTCTGCGATGCAGTTACCTTCTGAATCTAAAATGGAGAGCGCCACTTCACATTCACTTCCCTGTTGCATCGCGGCAGCCTTCGTCAGTGTCACATCTGCCTGTATGGTACGCAGATCCGGTGTCTGGATGCCAACGGACCACGGCGCAAGATACACGGAAGCACCCTCAAGCAGACGCACATGGCGGTAAAGTCCGCTGCCGGAATACCAGCGGCTGTTTGGATGTGCGTTGTTTTCCACTACTATTTTCAGCTTATTCTGCTCACCAAATTTCAGCCATCTGGTCAGATCCGCGTAAAACTCTGTATACCCATAGTGGTGCAGCACGGCCATGCTGCCATTGATCCAGACTTCTGTATTTCCATAGGAGCCTTCGATCAGAAGCAGGAACTGATGTCCTCTTTGTGATTCCTCAAGCGGAAAATACTTCTCATAAGTACCGATTCCCCCCTGGAAAAAGCCGCCGGCGCCCTCCATAGGCGCATCAGGCGTGCGTTCTGTGGAAATCATAAAGTCATGCGGCAGATTCACCACTTTTTTATAAGCGGCGCCCTTTCCGTCACGGTAAGCGTTTCCAGTGGAATATGAAAATGCCCAGTCTTTGTCAAAATCAAAAGAAATCATTGTGTGCCTCCCTTGTTTGTCGAAATGCCGTTCTATTCATCTCTTGGAACGGTCGTTTCCATAGTATATAGTAAAATGACGGAGAACGCCAGCGGAAAAAAGAAAAGTGTGAAAATAAGTCGGATAGAGTAAAAGAAAGAACATGGAAATTTTGGCTTTTCTTTACTAAACTGGCACTATACAATTGTGTGTAACAGCGCAGAGCAGATGCTGTTACAGATACGGAATGGAAAGCGAGGATAGCCATGAAGATTACAAATGTCAGAATCAATGGAATCGAAAATCCATTGGGGTATAGTATGGAGGGAATTACCTGTTCCTGGAACGTCTGCGATACCATCAGCAAAAAACAGACCGACGCGGTCATTGAGGTGAGCGAAAGCGCGGATTTTCCTGAGGATGAAATTCTTTACCGGATAGAAGGCGCGTCGCTGAATCAGGGCGGGGAACAGCTGGTAGAGCTGGAACTGGACCTGACGCCGCGTACAATTTATTATTATCGTGTCTGTGTGAGCGGAGATGCCGGGGATGAAGCTGTGAGCGAGACGCAGACCTTTGAGACCGGTAAGATGGATGAGCCGTGGACGGCCGACTGGATAGCCGCCCGGAAGGAGGATGACTTCCATCCGGTTATGACAAAGAGCTTTCCGCTTAAGGGGGAGGTTTCCCGCGCGCGGCTTTATATCTCCGGCGTCGGTATGTTTGAGGCGTATCTGAACGGCGAGAAGCTGGGCGAGGAATATCTGACCCCCTATATCAATAATTATGAGAACAATATCCAGGTGATCACTTTCCCGGCGGAGAAGTGCCTGAAGGAAGAAAATACCCTGGAAATCATGCTCGGGAAGGGCTGGTATATGTCCGTATTTGGCCTGGCGCTTCAGGCAAACAATTACGGCGACCGCATGGCGGCGATTGCGGAGCTGCATGTGCAATACGCGGATGGTTCCAGTGAAGTGATTGTGACCGACGGCAGCTGGGAGTATTATGGCTCGGACATCGAGGATTCCGGTATTTATCTTGGAGAAACGCTGAACCGTCAGCTCTGGGATGGGAAGGAGAATCCGAAAAAGTCGGTGGAAGTGCTTTCGAATCCGGCTTCTGATGAAGGCACAAAGAATCTGGTAAAATCCCATCTGATGGACCGCATCAGCATTCCGGTGCTGGCAAAGGAATCCATTCCGGTAAAAGAGGTGATTCAGACGCCCGCGGGAGAGACAGTGCTGGATTTCGGGCAGAATTTCGCCGGATTTGTGGAATTTGAGGCAGAGCTTCCGGCAGGGACGAAGGTAGTGTTTGACTGCGGTGAGATCCTTCAGAAGGGGAATTTTTATAATGGCAATTACCGTGACACCCAGTCGCAGTTTATCTACGTATCAGACGGCAGAAAGGAGACAGTGCGCCCGCATTTTACCTTCTTTGGCTTCCGCTATATCCGTGTGACCGGCTGGGTCGGTGAGCTGAAAGCGGAGAATTTCATCGGTCGTGTGCTTTACTCGGATATCCGCCGGACAGGCTATATCACGACTAGCAATGAAAAAATCAACCGCCTGTATGAGAATACAGTCTGGGGCTTGAAATCGAACTTTATTGACATGCCGACGGATTGCCCGCAGAGAAGTGAACGCCTTGGCTGGACGGGTGACGCACAGGTATTTGCGCCGACCGCGAGCTACCATATGGATACCAGAGCGTTTTTCCATAAGTTTATCAAAGACCTGAAGGATGAGCAGGTGTATTTAGACGGCGGTATGCCGAATTTCCTGCCGAATATGGGACATCGGGAAAAGGCAGGAAGTGTCTGGGGCGATATCGCGACCTTCCTTCCCTATACGCTCTATACCTATTACGGAGATAAAAAGGAACTGGAGTATTCTTACCCGATGATGAAGGGCTGGGTCGATTACATCGACCGCCAGGATGCGGAGCGCGGACGCATGTATCTCTTTGATTTCCTGGATACCTTCGGCGACTGGCTGGCGCTGGACGGGCCGACGCAGAGCAGCTTTAAGGGCAGCACGGATGACACGTATGTATCTACGCTGTATTATTACCGCTCTGCGCAGATGGTGCGCGAGATGGCAGAGGTGCTGGGAAAGACAGAGGACGCCGCACATTATGGCGAGCTGGAGAAAAAGATTGAGGCGGCGATTTACCAGGAATTCTTTACGCCGAGCGGACGTCTGGCGATTGATACGCAGAGCGCTGGTGTGATTGCGATGAAGTTTGGCCTGGGGCAGGATCGCGAAAAGCTGAAAGCGCAGTTCCGGGCAAGACTGCAGAAGGATCTGAATCAGATCAAGGGCGGTTTTGTGGGGGCGCCGCTTCTGTGTACGGTCCTTGCGGAGTCGGGCATGGTAGAGCTGGCCTATGATTTCTTACTGAAGGAAGGCTTCCCAAGCTGGCTGTACAGTGTCAATCTGGGCGCGACGACCGTCTGGGAGAGATGGAATTCGGTCTTTGAGGATGGCACGATCAGCGATACGGGTATGAATTCTCTGAACCATTATTCTTATGGTTCGGTCATGGAGTTTGTCTATGCGTATGCAGCAGGTATCCGTCCGCTGACGCCGGGCTTTGACCGCGCGATTCTCGCGCCGCACCCGGATGTGCGCATCCCGAAGGTGGACTGCACGTATGAATCCGTGAATGGAAAATACGTGAGCAACTGGGAAATCTGCGCAGATGGAAAGATGAAGGTACATCTGGAAATTCCGTTTAACTGTGAAGCGGAAGTGGAACTGCCGGGATATGATGCTGCGGCAGATGGCGCGGATGTTGCGTTGGTTTCCGGGACTGGCACATCTGCGGATGGAACAGGCATTTGCATGAATGCGGATGGGAAAATGATTCTCACCGCCGGCGCTTACGATTTCCTGTATCAGCCGACGGCAGATTATCGAAAACCATACACGCGGCAGACGACACTTGGCAGACTGGTACAGGATCCGAATGCGATTGGCATTTTAGGAAAATATACACCGGCGCTGGCAGGCATTGCGATGTCCGGCGATCCGGAGATGGCGGCGAATTCACTGGAAGCGCTGACCCATATGGGCTTCCTGCCGTTTGAACCGGCGGCTCTTGAGGCGGCGATTGCGGAACTCACGGAGCTTGTTGTGGTTCCGGCATAAAACGATTTACGTCGTTTACTATAAAAAGAGGAAACAGCTATTCAGAAGGTAATAGATAAAAAGACAAACTTTAAATGAGGAGGAAAAGAGACTATGGTTAACTTAAAGGCAAATCCGTTTTTCCTGGATGATGAGGGTGTGAAGTGGGTCGAGGAGACGCTCGCTTCCATGACAGAAGAAGAAAAGATCGGCCAGCTGTTCTGCCCGATCGGCGGAAATACGGATCCGGAGTATCTGAAGGGCTTTATTGAGGAGTTCAAGCCGGGCGCCATGCTGTATCGCCCGATGCCGGCGGCAGAAGTGCAAAAGACACACGCGCTGATTCAGAACACCTCGAAAATTCCTCTTCTGTTTGGTGCAAATCTGGAATCCGGCGGCAACGGGATCTGTGCGGACGGCACTTATTTCTCCCGTCCGATGGGCGTAGCCACTACGGATAATGTGGTCAATGCGTACCGTCTGGGCGCGATTGCTGGCAAGGAGGCGCAGGCGGTCGGATGCAACTGGGCATTTTCTCCGATCTGTGATCTGGACATGAATTTCCGCAATCCGATTACGAATGTGCGTACCTTTGGCACTAATCAGGAGAGAATTATTGCTTTTGTGAAGGAACAGCTGAAGGGCTTACGAGACAATGGAGTAGCAGCTGCCGTGAAGCATTTCCCGGGAGACGGCGTGGATGAGAGAGATCAGCATCTGGTGGCGTCAGTCAACAGCCTGTCTGTAGAAAAATGGGATGAGACCTATGGCCAGATCTGGCAGTCGGTCGTGGACGCAGGAACGCTTTCCATCATGGTCGGTCATATTTTACAGCCGGCTTACAGCCGCTTCTTCAATCCGGATCTCACCGATGAACAGATTCTCCCGGCGACCCTTTCCAAAGAAATTCTGCAGGGACTGCTGCGGGGCAAGCTTGGCTACAATGGAATGATCGTGACGGATGCGACACCGATGATCGGCTTCAACACACCGATGGCGAGAAAAGATGCGGTTCCGACGGCAATTGCCGCAGGCTGCGATATGATTCTGTTTAACAAAGACATCCGCGAGGATTATCAGTTCGTCCGCGACGCGCTGGCGGATGGCCGCCTGACCTGGGAACGTGTAGAGGAGGCTGTGACAAGAACTCTGGCAATGAAGGCTGCAATGGGACTTCCGGCAAAGAAAGCAGCCGGGACGCTGGTTCCAGGTGAGGAAGCGCTGACGGTCGTTGGCTGCGAAGAGCATAGAAAACAGACCAGGGAGTGCGCGGATGAGGCTGTGACACTGGTAAAGGATACGCAGTCCCTTCTGCCGATCTCTCCGGAAAAATATAAGAAAATCCGCCTGTATTTGCTGGAAGACCGCGTGGGCGGCGGATTTAAGGACGGCGAGGGCGCTGCCGGGAGTATCAAAGCGAAGCTGGAAAAAGAGGGCTTCGAGGTAT
>JAJQGP010000120.1:17734-33684 GCA_021200475.1 Lachnospiraceae bacterium | reverse complement strand
ATTTGTATGAGCTGGAGCATATCTGGGTGTATCTGGACGGAGATGGTACCGTTGTGGACGCAGAAGGCAGTACGCACGGCAAATACATGCGTCTGGCAGATCCGGAGAACGGTCGGATTCCGGCAGACGGGAGCAGAGTGTGTGCTTATGTGCAGC
The DNA here is from genome assembly GCA_021200475.1 of Lachnospiraceae bacterium. Lineage (GTDB taxonomy): Bacteria > Bacillota > Clostridia > Lachnospirales > Lachnospiraceae > Choladousia. The sequence continues at coordinate 33,528 of JAJQGP010000120.1, read as the reverse complement.
CGGGCAAGCATGCGTTTGCTTCGCGGCCGGAGCTGTTCCGGCTTTTTCCACGGGTGGTGGAAAGCTGTGGGGCGGAAGCCGGAGCAGATGGCATTGCGCCGGGAGACATGGTAAAGGATCAGTTTACGATTTCGGAAGAATTGCAGAGAAAAACGAGAGCGTATATCCGAAAGAATTTCAGCTTTGTTCCTTCTTTTGCTTTTGAGGAAAGAGAATGGGACGCGGATCTTCTGACCCCATGGGAGGATTTGCTTGCGGAGATTCCGGAGCGCATGAACCGACAGATTCGTTTGATAGAACGATTTCAGTAGTTGATAGAACACGATTACAGTAGACTGGGAGGAATCAGATCAGTGAAAAGATACTGGCTTCATATGGTAAACTCCACGGAAAAAATGGTGGAGATGTTCCTGAAAAAGCAGGTAAATGATACTGCGCGGCCCGATTTTGGCAGAATGGACAGTGACGTGGTGGAAGGCAAGCAGACGATTTACATGTTGACGGATGCCCTGTGCCTGTATTTTTGTAAGGAAAGCAGCTATTATAAGGATGCGGAGATTTTTGACGCGGTAAAACGCGGAATCGGATTTGTGGAACGCTGGCAGAGACCGGACGGCAGTCTGGATTTTCCAACATGTAACTTTTTCTCCGCGCCGGACACTTCCTTTTGTTTCCGGCGTCTCCGGGCGGGCTGGAAGATTTTAAGAAAATACGGTGAGACAAAAGAGGAAAAGGATCTGGAAGAACGATATCTGATCCTTCTGCTTCGCTGTATCCCGATTATTCTTTATGGTGGCTTCCACACCCCGAATCATCGGTGGGCTGTGACGGCCGCGCTGTTGTCTCTGGCGAACATGACAGAGGAATATGGAGAACTGGCTCTTTCTACCGCCAAGCTTTCCCTTCTTCGGCCGGCTGACGCTCCGGAAATCCATACGGCCGGAGAACTGACGCAGGCGCTTCGCGACCGCGCCGAAGCCTATCTGGTGGAAGGGATTGACGGCGATGAGGACGGAGAGTTTGCGGAACGATCTACCGGCAACTACAATGCGGTGGTGGACAAATCTCTGATTCTGGCTTATGAGATGACCGGAGAGGAGAAATTCCTCGGGTATGTGGAGCGGAATCTGAATATGATGCTGTACTATTTTGATGGGGATGATACCGTATTTACGCAGAATTCTACCCGTCAGGATCAGGGGAGAGAGATCTATCCGGATCAGTATTTTTACCTGTATACGTATATGGCGGATCGGACCGGTTCCGCGGTATTTGACGCTGCCGCGCATAAAATCATAAAGGACAATCAGGCCCGTGCCGCGCTTGCCCCGGACTGCATGTATTATTTTATGTTAAATGATCGGCTTAAGGAGTATGAGTTTAAAGGCTACGGTTATCTGGAAACGTATCGGAAGTACTTTCCAGGCTCTCAGGTTCTGCGGGTAAAGAAAAAGGAATATGTCTACACGGTTCTCAATCAAAAGGCATCCTTCCTGTATCTGAAATTCGGATCTTTGTCTGTCCGTATGCGCATCGGAGAAGCCTACTGCGATACCAGAAGCGTGATTCCGCAGTCGCTGGAACAGAAGGAAGATGGCTGTGTACTGAAATCGACTGCAAATGGGTGGTATTACCTCCCCTTTAAAGAGAATCCCGGCACTTCCGACTGGTGGAAAATGGATCACTCAAAGCGGGAGCTTCTGATTACGAGTAAAATCGATACGACCGTGACGATACGGGAAATCCCGAAAGGGCTGGAGATAACGGTGAAGACCGAAGGACTTGACCGGCTGCCGCTTCGCGTGGAGCTTTCTATTCCTGCGGAGTGTGTCCTGGAGACAGACAGCGTTCGGCTGTCCGGCAAAAAGGGGGAGAGTCTGATCCTGAAAGACGGGTTTCTGACCCTGACCAGCGAGGCGACGGAGGCAGAACGCAGCGGGAACGCTCCGGGTGGCATACATAAACTGGAGATAGGGCCAGGATACGGGACGCATTCCTTCAAAGGACACTATTCTGGTGAAGTAAAAAATGAGTTCGGATACAGTATTTTCTTAAACGATTATACACCGTATGAGCGCACCTTCCATATTGTGGAAATCTGACGCACACCTGGAAACGGAGGAATACAAATGGGTTCTATTGAGTTTGATCAGACAAGGCCTCTCGACCTGGTTTTGCTGGGGCGGGTGGCAATTGATTTTAATCCAGCCTGGAATGATCAGGTGAAAGAGGATTTTAAACCATTAAAAAAGGTACATATGTTTGAAAAATTTGTGGGAGGTTCCCCCGCAAATATTGCTGTGGGTGTGACCCGCCATGGAATGAAGGCCGGATTTATCGGCAAGGTTTCGGATGACCAGTTCGGTGAGTTCGTTGTGGACTATTTCAACGAGCAGGGAATTGATACCTCGCATATTACAAAATGCACAGGCGGCGAGAAACTGGGACTGACATTTACGGAGATGCTGTCCCCGAGCGAGAGCAGCATCCTGATGTATCGCAACTGCATCGCTGACCTGCAGCTTTCGGTTGACGATATTGATGAAGAATATCTGAGGCAGACGAAAGCGCTTCTGATCTCCGGCACCTCGCTGGCGGAAAGCCCATCCCGCGAAGCGGCGATCAAGGCGGTCATGCTGGCGAAGAAAAACGGAACAAAGATCATATTTGATATTGATTATCGTGCCTATAACTGGAAAAACAGCGATGAGATCTCGATTTATTATTCGACGGTTGCGAAGGAAGCGGACATCATCATGGGCTCGAGGGAGGAATTTGACCTGACGGAAAAGCTGATCGCTCCCGGTATGTCGGATATCGAATCCGCCGCGCTGTGGCAAAGCTATCGGGCAAAGATTGTCGTGATCAAGCATGGCATGCAGGGGTCTACCGCTTACACGGCGGATGGACAGAGCTTTTCGGTGAAACCGTTTCCGGTACAGGCGCGGAAGGGCTTTGGCGGCGGTGACGGTTATGGCGCGGGATTTCTGTACGGGCTTTATCAGGGCTGGGAAATCATCGACTGCCTGGAATTTGGCTCTGCGGAGGCTTCCATGATGGTGCGCAGCAATAACTGCTCGGACGACCTGCCGGGACCCGAAGCGGTACAGGCTTTTATCAAAGAAGAAAAAGAGCAGTATGGTGAGATGATTGCGAGAGCATAGAAAAGGAGAGGTACAATATGGACAAAACAGTGCGTATGACAGTCGCGCAGGCGATTGTCCGTTTTCTGGATCAGCAGTACGTGTCGATGGATGGCGTAGAGACGAAGTTTGTGGAAGGCTTCTTTACGATCTTTGGACACGGGATTGCGGTCGGCCTTGGGGAAGCGCTGGATACGAATCCCGGAGATCTGCGTGTGATGCAGGGCAGAAATGAACAGGGGATGTGTCATGCCGCCATCGCATTCGCGAAACAGAGCAACCGCAGGCGGATTATTGCATGCTCGTCTTCTGTGGGGCCTGGCGCTGCCAATATGATTACGGCCTGTGCAACTGCTACGGTAAACAATATTCCATTGCTGGTATTTCCGGCAGATTCCTTTGCTTCGCGTCAGCCGGATCCGGTACTGCAGCAGCTGGAACAGAGCAACAGTCTGGCTACTACTACGAATGATGCGTTTAAACCGGTCTGCAAATACTGGGATCGGATCAGCCGCCCAGAGCAGGTGATGACTGCGCTGATCAGCGCGATGCGCGTTCTGACGGACCCGGCGGAGACCGGTGCATGCTGCATCGCGCTTCCGCAGGATGTAGAAGGCGAGTCCTATGATTATCCGGAGTACTTTTTCAAAAAACGCGTCCATCGGATCACCCGCCCGGTGGCCGTGGACGAGGAGCTGGAAGATCTCGCGCAGATTATTTCAGAGGCGAAAAAGCCGATCGTCATCGTGGGCGGCGGTGTGAAATATTCCGAAGCCGGGGAGACGGTGGAGCAGTTCTGTGAGGAATTTCAGATTCCGTTTGGAGAGACCCAGGCCGGGAAGAGTGCCTGCCGTTCCAGCCATCCGATGTGCCTGGGCGGCATTGGCGTGACCGGTACCTATGCATCCAATGTCATCGCGAAGGACGCGGATGTGGTTATCGCGATTGGTTCCAGACTTTCTGATTTTACTACGAGCTCGAAATATCTGTTCCGAAACGAAGCTGTGAAGGTAGTGACGATCAATAACTGTCGTTACCATGCTTATAAAATGGACGCAGTCAAGGCAGTCGGCGACGCGAAAGTGACGGTGGCAGCTCTGGCGGAAAAACTCCGCCGGAAGGGTTATGTTTCTTCCTGCACAAATGAGATTACGGAAGCAAAGGCCATCTGGGATCGGGAGCTGGAGCGCCTTGGCGGCATCGAATATACCGGCGATGATTTTGAGCCGATTATTACAGCGAGGGATCCGCGCACGATTCCGGAGTTTGTAAAGCTGACAGACGGAAGGATCACACAGACCGCAGCACTCGCGGCGATCAACCGTACGATCGACCCGGACGCAACGATCATCACGGCCGGCGGCTCTCTGCCAAGCTGTATGCAGCGTATGTGGCGGACCGACAAGCGCGGCGGATATCACGCAGAATATGGCTATTCCTGTATGGGGTATGAAGTGGCGGCGACGCTGGGCGTGAAGTTTGCGGAGCCGGACAATGAGGTATATGCTGTGGTTGGCGATTCCAGCTTCCAGATGCTCCACAGTGAGATTATGACCATCATGCAGGAGCGTCAGAAGGTGAATATCCTGATCTTTGACAACTGTGGCTTTGGCTGCATCAACAATCTGGAGATGACTCATGGAATCGGCAGTCTGGCGACTGAGTTCCGCTATACGGATGGCAAAAAGCCGACGGGAGACCTGATTCCTGTGGATTATGCGAAGATCGGTGAGGGGTATGGCCTGAAATCCTATACCTGCCGCACGATCGATGAGCTGGTAGCTGCGCTCGAGGATGCAAAGACGCAGACGAGAGCCTGCCTCTTTGATCTGAAGGTCATTCCGAAGACCATGACAGATGGTTATGAGTCCTGGTGGGATGTAGGCATCGCGACGACGTCTGAAAAAGAAAGTGTGCGGGAGGCATGTGAGGACGTGCTGCAGCATCGCGGAGAAGCGAGAAAGTATTAAGCAGGGGCAGCAAGGCAGGATAATTTATGAAAGGTTGTGATTGAAGTGAGCAAAGTATTTGGTTACCCGGAATTTGACGCTTCCGGGGAAAAAATTCTGACGACCTATGACAATGAGTACAGCGCGATGAATATGGACATCCGCGTCTATCAGATGGAAGCAGGGAAGGAACGCACCTTCCTTCGTGAAGCGGAGGAGACCGCTGTGCTGCTTCTTTCCGGTAAAATTACCTATACCTGGGAGGACAAGACCAGTACAGTGAGCCGCAAAGATGTGTTCACAGAGGGACCATGGTGTGTGCATGTATCTGCTGGTGTAAAGGTGACTGTTCTGGCGGAGACGGACAGTCAGATTCTGGTACAGTGTACGAAGAATGAAAAGCAGTTTGCTTCAAGACTGCACGCGCCGGAGGACGCACCCTGGGGCTATTCTTCGGTTGGAAAATTCGGCAATGTTGCAAAGCGCCGTGTCAATACAATTTTTGACCATGACATTGAGCCGCTTTCGAATATGGTACTTGGCGAGGTACTCAATGACCGCGGCAACTGGTCCGGCTATCTGCCGCACCGTCATCCGCAGCCTGAGACCTATTATTTCCTGTTTGACCGTCCGGAGGGATTCGGCGCGAGCTTCGTGGGAGACCAGGTATTTAAGAGCACGGACGGAAGCTTTTCCGCGATTCCGGGAGGCGAGCTGCATCCGCAGGCGGTAGCACCCGGCTTCCAGATGTACACCTGCTGGATGATCCGGCATATCGACGGCAATCCGTGGCTGCAGACCGACCGCTGCGAAGATGAGCGTTATGTGTGGATGCATGACGCGAAGTTTGAATAGTAAAACGACTTACGTCATTTACTATTATCTAATGTTTCATACAGGCGTAACCGACGCAATGTCGTTTACACATAGAGGTAACAGAAAAAGAGGATTGAAAAGGAGTACGACAATGGTAAAAGTAGGTATTATCGGCGCCGGCCGGATTGGGAGGGTACATATCACCAGCATCAGCACAAAGGTGAAAAATGCGCAGATTAAAACCGTAGCGGATCCGTTTTTAAACGAGGAGACCGCTGCGTGGGCGAAGAGTATGGGTGTTGAGAATACGACAAAGGATTATATGGAAATTATCAATGACCCGGAGATTGACGCGGTTCTGATCTGCTCTTCTACGGATACCCATTCCCCGATCTCTATCCAGGCCATTCAGGCGGGAAAGCATGTGTTCTGTGAAAAACCGATTGATCATGATGTGGCGAAGATCAGAGAGGTGATCGCTGCTCTTGAGGGAACAAAGGTAAAATATCAGGTTGGTTTTAACAGAAGATTTGATCACAGCTTTTCGGCGGCACAGCAGGCGGTAGCGGCAGGAAAGATTGGCAAGCCTGAGATTATCAAGATCACATCCCGTGACCCGGAACCTCCGACACCGGAATACGTGAAGGTCTCCGGCGGCATGTTCCTTGATATGACGATCCATGATTTTGATATGGCGCGCTTTCTGGCCGGGTGTGACGCGACAGAGGTCTATGTACAGGCTGCAAACCTGGTCGATCCGGCGATCGGAGAGGCCGGAGATGTGGATACGGCAGTCATTACTCTGCAGATGGAGAATGGTGCCATCGCAGTCATCGACAACTGCAGAAAAGCGGTATACGGATACGACCAGAGAGCGGAGGTTTTCGGCTCCGAAGGTATGGTTGCGATTTCAAATGACTGCCAGTCTACTGCCGTCATCAGTAACGCACAGGGTGTGACAGGAGAGAAACCTCTGTTTTTCTTCCTGGAGCGGTATATGGACGCTTATGCGAAGGAGATTGAAGAGTTTATCAGCGCGATTGAAAACGACACAGATACCCCGCTTGGCGTAGAGGATGGCTTAAAGCCGGTGCTGATGGGCATCGCCGCAAAGAAGTCTTATGAAGAGCACAGACCGGTGAAACTATCTGAAATCATGGAATGACACCAGCGACAGAACGACAAAAACAGAAATGAGGACATGATGTTTGACAAAAGCAAAGTAAAACTGGGAATCGCCCCGATCGCATGGACGAATGACGACATGCCGGACCTGGGGAAGGAAAATACCTTTGAGCAGTGTGTCAGTGAGATGGCGCTGGCAGGCTTTACCGGCTCTGAGGTCGGCAACAAATATCCGAAGGATCCCTCGGTGCTGAAGGCAGCGCTGGATCTGAGAGGCATCCGGATCTGCAATCAGTGGTTTTCTTCTTTCCTGCTTACAAAGCCCTTTGAGGAGGTCGAAAAGGACTGCCGGGCGCAGCTTGCGTTCCTTCAGGCAATGGGATCAAAGATCATCGGCTTTTCCGAGCAGAGCTATAGTGTGCAGGGGCAGCTGGATACACCGATTTTCGGACACAAATATGTGATGAATGACGAAGAATGGGAGCGTCTGTGCACCGGACTGAACCGTCTCGGAAGGATCGCAAAGGAAGAGTATGGCATCAGCCTGACTTACCATCATCATATGGGAACGGTGGTACAGGACGCGGAGGAGACGGAGCGTATGCTTTCGAATACGGATCCGGAATATGTCAGCCTTCTGTTTGATACCGGTCATTTTGCGTACTGCGGGGCAGACCCGCTGGAAATGGTGAAAAAATATGTTAGCCGGATCAAACATGTGCATTTAAAAGATATCCGTCCGGATGTGGTGGCAAAGGTGAAAACGGAAAATATGAGCTTCCTGGATGGAGTTCGCGCGGGCGCGTTTACGATTCCAGGCGACGGCTGCATTGATTTTGACCCGATTTTCGAGGTGCTCGATGAAGCCGGATATGAGGGGTATATGCTGGTAGAGGCGGAACAGGATCCGGCGAAAGCCAATCCGCTCGAATACGCGATGCGCGCGCGGAGGTTTATTGCAGAGAAGACAGGACTGTAAAGAGGAAAGAACCGGCAGTCGGCGGAAACGACTTATGTCGTTTACTATAATGATCCGCAGACGCACAGAAGAAAGGATATGAAAACAATGAAAAGAATGGGTTACTGTGTAAACGGAGAGTGGAAGGAATCGAAAACGGAAAAATACAATCAGATCACAGATTCCAGTACGGGCGAAGTGATCGCGGAGGTGCCCTGCTGTACTCCAGATGAGGTAGAGGAAGCAATTGCCTCCGCGCAGGCGGCCTTCCCGGCATGGTCGAGACTGTCTCTGGCAAAGAGACAGCAGTATATGTTCCATTGGAGAGACGTTTTGTATGCGCACAAGGAAGAGCTTTCCCAACTCTGTGCGAAGGAGCTGGGGAAGAGTATTAAAGAAGCCAGAGGCGATGTACAGAAGGCAATTGAGCCGACTGAGGAGGCATGCTCCCTTCCATTTATGCTCCAGGGAGATACCGCGATGCAGGTGACGACAAACTATGATACCGCTACCTACCGTTTCCCGCTGGGGGTGACTGCCGGAATTGTACCGATGAACTTTCCGGCGATGATCCCGTGGGGCTGGATGGTTCCGCTCTCGATTGCCTGTGGCAACACAGTGGTTCTGAAGGCAAGTTCCCAGACGCCGCTGACCGCCATGCGCATCATGGAGCTGTTCTATACGGAAGGCGGCTTCCCGAAGGGTGTTGTTAACCTGGTAACCTGCAGCCGCGTGGAAGCAGATATCCTTCTGACTGACCCGCGGGTAAAAGCCGTCACCTTTGTCGGCACCACAGGTGTTGGGAAGCAGGTATATTCCAAGGCCAGTGCGAATGGCAAGCGCGTGCAGGCACAGACGGAAGCAAAGAATCACGCGCTCGTGCTGGAAGACTGCAATCTTGAAGCAACCGTTAACGCGGTCATCAATTCTACTTATGGCTGCGCAGGCATGCGCTGCATGGCGCTCCCGGTTGTATGCGTACAGGAGAGCATTGCGGATCGTTTCGTGGCATTATTAAAAGAAAAAGCAATGGCGATGAATGTTGGCTGTGCTTATGACGAGGCGACGGATCTTGGCCCGGTTGTCAGCGCGGCGCATAAGAAGAAAATCTGTGACTGGATTCAGAAGGGGATCGATGAAGGCGCCGAGCTGGTTTTGGATGGCCGCGACATTGTCGTTCCCGGATTTGAGAACGGTTTCTTTGTCGGACCGACGATCCTCGACCATGTAAAGCCGGGTATGACAGTGGGAGACCGCGAGATTTTCGGACCGGTGACCTGCATTAAGCGTGTGAAGGATTATGACGAAGGCATCGCGATCATGAACGCCAACCCGTTTGCGAATGGTTCCTGCATATTCACCCAGAGCGGCTATTACAGCAGGAGATTTGCCATGGATACGGACGGCGGTATGGTAGGTATAAACGTAGGTATTCCGGTACCGACTGCATACTTCCCATTCTCCGGGAACAAGGATTCCTTCTTCGGCGATCTGCACGTACTTGGCAAAGATGGCTACCGCTTCTTTACCCGTGCAAAGACCGTCACCACGCACTGGTTTGACGAAGAGGCAGGCGCGCGCAAGGTAGGCACCTGGGAAGGCAGCACGGAGCAGTAATAACCTTACAGGTCACACCTGGACTCAGTTTACCTTATTTGACCACTCAAGGTGTGACCTGCAACATGATAACATTTTTTGCAGACGGAATGCTTTGATAAGAAGCATTGTGGCCGCGCAGCCGGGGCAATTTCTGAAAACGATTCTCAGAAAACATTTTCGTAATAAAGAAGTCCTGGTGTGCGGTTAATAATTTCTTCCATGTCGACGTCATCGATTTTATTGCGCTTTACGGTGAGGGAGACGCCGACGCTGCCTGCCACCCCGCTTTTTGCCTTCTGGATTTCCAGAGAGGAGATGCGCAGTCCATGTATCCGCAGCAGTTCGGTCATTCCCTGTACGCGTTCCATGCTGTCCAGCTCCAGGTAGACCACCATTGTCCTGGACTGGGAATAAAACCAGCCATCCACTTTTTTAAAGGAGACCATCGTGATGCAGATGGCCAGGGTTCCGAAAATGGCAATCTCAAAGTATCCGACACCGATTGCCAGTCCCAGGCAGGCGGCAGCCCACAGGCCAGCCGCGGTTGTCAGACCGCGTATCCGGTGTGTCACATCTGTGCTGAAAATCGTACCGGCGCCCAGAAAGCCGATTCCGCTGATGACCTGCGCTCCGATCCTCGACGCGTCGCCGCTCCCCGTGACATAGAGCGTGGTATATTCGCCGGTCATCATGGCGATACAGGCGCCCATGCAGACAAGCACATGTGTCCGGAACCCGGCTGCCTGCCGGTTGACCCCGCGCTCCAACCCGATTGAACCTCCGCAGAGGATGCATAACAGCAGTTTAAAGATCACCGCCTTCAATCCTGTTCCGCGTATTCCTACAAGTGCCTGAGCTAACATAAATACCACTCCTGTCTTTTTATATTTACAGGAATTTTAACAGGTTTTCTGTGTGATTACAACCTTTAGGTTAGCATTTTTTTACATAATTTTTACATAACAGTTCAGATCGGCATCGCAGGCGGCGCTGAACGTCCAGTGGACGTTCGTTTAGCGCCGACCGAAGCGAAGCGTAGACCTGCGGCCTGCTGTTCTAAATAGTAACAAACCACCAAAAAGGAGAACATGATGATTTATAATGTGATGGACTATGGTGCACTGGGTGATGGCGCCAGCAATGACACTTCCGCCATTCAGGCGGCAATCGACGCGTGCAGCAGCAATGGCGGCGGACGCGTTCTCCTGGAGGGCGGCCATATCTATCGGTGCGGAACCCTGATTCTGCGTTCGCTTGTGGAACTGCATCTGGAGATGGGGGCCGTATTAAAAGGCAGCGACCGTCTGGAGGATTATAATCTTCTGGGAATGCAGAAGAGGATTCCTGAGAGAATGACAGTGCCGAGCTATGAGAACTGTGAGTTTAACGGCATGCCCACCTTATATTTTCTTTATGCAAAGGACTGTGAGTCTGTTTCCATTACAGGATTTGGTTCTGTTGACGGAAATGAAAAAATTTTTTATGGGGACAGGAATGCCAACCATATTGACGGGTGGTTTTACCCGCGGGTTCCGCTTCTGTTTCTGGAGCATGTCTCCCATCTGACCCTGCAGCAGGTGACGCTGAAAAACAGCGCCTTCTGGACCGTACATATGGTGGGCTGCTCGGATGTCCTGATTGACGGGATCCGTATCCTGAATAATTTACAGATGGCGAACTGTGACGGGATTGATCCGGACCACTGCCATGATGTGCGGATCGCGAACTGCCATATTGAGACCGCGGATGACTGTATTGTGTTTAAAAATACAGCGTCTGCCATGCAGTATGGTCCCTGTGAAAATATTGTGGTCACAAACTGTACGATGATTTCCTCCAGCGCGGCGGTCAAGTTTGGAACAGAGAGTGAGGATCTGTTCCGCAATATTGTGGTGCAGAACTGTGTGATCCATGACTCGAACCGGGCGATCTCCCTGCAGCTGCGGGATCGGGGCTCCATCGAACATGTGATTTTTTCCAATATCAGTATTCAGACTCATTTTTTCCCTGAGCAATGGTGGGGAGCGGCGGAGCCGATTTCCGTCACGGCTGTCAGGAGGAAGAAAGACACCTGTGTGGGACAAATCCGTGACGTTGTTTTCTCAAATATCCAGTGTGAATCAGAAAATGGCGTCCTGATTTATGGCGAGCCGGAAGGGGCAACCATCCGTGATCTGCGCTTTGAACATGTGTCTTTGCACCTGAAAAAACCGGCGCGCATGCAGCAAAACTGGCATGACCTGCGCCCCTGCACCTGGGACGGGAAGGTTGCAGCATCCCCGGCGGCGATTTATGTGCGGAATGCGCAGGATATCCTGTATGACGACCTGAGAATCGAATTTCCGGATGAAATGGAGGATGGCTGTGAGCTTAGGGAAGACGTGGAAAACTGCAGGAATATTCAGTTCCTGCCTGAGCGGGAAAACGAATGAATTTACCGGAATGTGATGTGCTTTTTGCGGATTGCAGAGAAAGAAAGCAAAAAATGCAAAGACGGGTTCGTAAAAAAACAATTTTTACATAGTTTCCGGGTAGAAAACATGCTATATTAAACAGATACCTGTAATATTTACTGCATTTCCGGAAAATATTTCCCTGGAAATGTATATAATTACTATAACACAATGAAGAAGACCGGAACAAAGTGTTGAAGCAAAGACGAAAGTACGGAGGTTGCTGATGCTATATCTTGGTATTGATCTGGGCGGCACGACGATCAAGGCCGGTATTGTAGATGAAGAGGGGAAGATTCTGCATAAGGCCAGCTGCGTGACTGAGCTTGACAGGGGCTGTGAAGCTGTTTTTGGGACGTTGCGGCTCTGGCTTTCCGGACGCTGCGGGATGGCGCCTGTACAATGGAAGAGATCGCTTCTGTCGGTGTCGGGTTCCCGGGGATCTGGGATACAGAGCATAACTGTGTTCCCTACTGCTCCAATCTGAAATGGCCGGATCGTTTTCCGCTGACGGAATATCTGGGAAATCTGCTTGGCAAAACGGTGTATGCCGGTAACGACGCGAGCGCGGCGGCACTGGCGGAAGCTGCGGCCGGAGCCAGTCTGGGTACCCGGAACAGCGTTCTTGTAACACTGGGCACTGGTGTGGGAGGCGGTGTGATTCTCAACGGAAAGCTGTTTTCCGGATCGCACGGTGTGGCGACGGAGATCGGTCATATGATTACCGTGTCAGGCGGAGAACTTTGTACCTGCGGCAACCGGGGGTGCTTCGAATGCTATGCAAGCGCGACTGCTCTGATTCGGGAGGGATGCAGGCTTTGTGAGGATAAGCCAGACTGCGCACTGATGCAGAGCGTTGACGGAGATCTGAAGCAGATCGAGGCGCGGACCGTGATTGACCTGGCAAAAGTGGGGGATCCGGACTGCCTGGAGCTGTTTGAACAGTATACAGAGCGTATCAGCGAAGGGCTTGTGAGCCTGATCAATGTGTACGACCCGGAGGTGATCGTGATTGGCGGGGGGCGTATCGCACGCGGGGGCATTTTTACTGGAGCCTCTCCGTCAGAAAACGGCGGATAAGGTCTACGTAAAGAATATGCCTTTTGCGAGAATTGAACTGGTCATGCTTGGCAATGATGCCGGTATCATCGGGGCAGCCATGCTTGGACGCGCACTGTGAGAAAGAGGACAGGAATTCGAGTGCTGCGTTCTGGAAGGAATAAGAACAGCCGGAACTGAAAAAACAGAACGGATATCCGGTTCGGGAGGAAACTATGGAACAAATCAGGGACAGCAGAAAATCGGGAGACTTTGCTCCCTTTACAAAAGAGGACCCGTTGTACGCAAAATCGAAGGAAAAGCTTCGGCTCGTGACAGACGCTTTTACAGAGATCCTCTACGCACGTGATGACATGTTTATGGATAATATGAAAGAGCATAATCTGGCCGGGGATGATATCAGCCGTTATCTGAACTGGGAATGGCCGCAGGGAGTCGGACTTTACGGGATCTGGAAGCTTTATCTGGAAAGAAAGGATATCGGATGCCTGGACTTACTGAAAAAGTATTATGACCGCCAGATTGCCATCGGATTTCCGGCATTGAATGTGAATACGACCGCGCCCTATCTGGCGATGTCATTCCTGGCGGAAGAGACCGGTGAGGAAAAATATTTAGTCCCCTGTGTGGAAGCGGCGAAGGAGATTATGACTTCATTTGCCAGAACGGAGGCGGGCGGGATTCAGCATCTGACTTCGGACAGTGTCAATGAGCAGGAGCTATGGGATGATACGCTTTACATGCTGGTGCTGTTTCTGGCGAATATGGGGCGGATTCTGAAGGATGAGGACATGATTCATGAGGCGGAATACCAGTTCCTTCTGCATGAAAAGTATCTCCGCGATAAGGCGACCGGCCTGTGGTATCATGGCTGGACATTTAAGGGGCATCATAATTTCGCGGGGGGCATTCTGGGGCAGAGGCAACTGCTGGATTACCATGGCGATCCCGGAATATCTTTCGATCGGCGGGTGTTCCGAGGCGGGAAAGAAGCTTCTGGTAAACGCTCTGCGGGATCAGATCCGGACGCTGCTGAAGCTTCAGGCAGAGGACGGAATGTGGCATACGCTGGTGGATGATGAAAGCTCCTATGAAGAAATGAGCGCCACCTGCGGCTTCGCCTATGGGATGCTGAAGGCTGTCACTGACGGATTGATTGAGGAGGAATATCGGGATCAGGTTCTTTGTGCGGTTCGGAATGCACTTCCTTCTGTTCTGGCAGGGATATCCGATACGGGAGTGGTAGGCCAGGTGTCCGGCGGAACAGCCATGGGGCGTGATTCCAAAGAATTTTACAAGACAATTGAGATTATACCGACGCCTTATGGACAGTCACTGGCCATTCTGTTTTTGATGGGATGCCTGAGGGGACTCTGAAAACCGGAGGAATTACTATGAAAATCATCAAGGCTAAGACTTACAGGGACATGTCCAGAAAAGCCGCGAATATTATCAGTGCGCAGGTGATTATGAAACCAAACTGCGTCCTTGGCCTGGCGACCGGCAGTACGCCGATCGGTCTCTATGAACAGCTGATTGACTGGTATCAGAAGGACGACATTGACTTTTCAGAGGTAACTACAATCAATCTGGATGAATACCGCGGACTGTCAGGCGACAACCCACAGAGCTATCGGTATTTTATGGACGAGCATTTCTTCAGACACATTAATATCCGTCCGGAAAATATCAACGTTCCGGATGGCACCAATCTGGATGTGCAGGCAGAATGTACCCGTTATGATCGCCTGATCATGGAGAAAGGCGGTATTGATCTGCAGCTCCTTGGAATCGGAATTGACGGTCATATCGGCTTTAATGAACCAGATTCGGCCTTTGAGCTTGGTACACACTGCATTGATCTGCTTGAGAGTACGATCGAGGCAAACGCCCGCTTCTTTGAGAATGAAGACGAAGTACCGCGTCAGGCCTATACCATGGGAATCAAAACCATCATGCAGGCGCATAAGGTCCTGATGATCGCGAACGGGAAGAGCAAGGCCGCGATTCTGAAGGAAGCCTTTTTTGGACCGGTGACACCACGGGTACCAGCTTCCATTCTTCAGATGCATCCGGACTTTACGCTCATCGGAGATGAGGAAGCCATGTCGGAAATGAATATCTGATTTATATAATGAGAACCGGGCCATTTAAAATTTCGCTTCGCGAAATGGCCCGGTCTGCATCGTCAATCTTCGATTGACGACATGTCTGGCGAGCCCGCAAAACGGGCAGAAGGTTCAGGAGGTATGTATTATGGGACTTGTATCTGCAAAAGCGATGCTCGATGACGCGAGGAAAGGGCATTATGCGGTAGGCCATTTTAACCTGAATAATATGGAAGGGGTCCGCGCGTTTCTTCTTGCCGCACAGGAAAACCACGCCCCCATTATTCTGGGCGTTTCCAGGGGACCTGCGAAATACATGGGCGGCTACCGTACCATCTCGGACATGGTTCAGGATTTTATGAATGCTCTGAATATTACCGTTCCGGTGGCTCTGCACGTAGATCACGGTACGTATGAAGAAGCACTGGATGCCATTGAAAACGGATTTTCCTCGGTGATGTTTGATGGTTCCGGCTACCCTATTGATGAAAACATTGAAAAGACACGCCATGTGGTAGAGCTTGCACATGCGAAGGGCATTTCGGTGGAAGCGGAGGTGGGGGCCATCGGCGGGGTGGAGGATG
>JAJQGP010000120.1:0-17724 GCA_021200475.1 Lachnospiraceae bacterium | reverse complement strand
CCATGGGAGAATGTGCAGACCCCGCTGAATGTGCGCGGATTGCCGCTCTTGGCGTGGATTTTCTGGCTGCCGGTATCGGCAATATCCATGGAAAATATCCCTCCAACTGGAGAGGGCTGAATTTTGATGTACTGGCTGCCATTCGGGAGCAGGTGGGGGATCTCCCTCTGGTACTCCACGGCGGTTCTGGTATTCCGTCTGAAATGGTTCGAAAAGCGATTGACCTGGGCATCTGCAAGGTGAATGTAAATACGGAGTGCCAGATCGCATTTACCGAAGGAATAAAAGAATATTTTATTCAGAAAAAAGATCAGGAGGAAAGAGGGTATATTCCACAGACTGTGCTTGAACCGGGAATCGAAGCGATGAAGCGGGTATGCATCGAAAAGATGACTCTCTTTGGAAGTATCGGAAAGGCCTGAAGAGTTAAGAAAACAGGTAACGGAAAATGGATGGGATATGAAGGCAGCAGGCTGGGTTGACCACAATTGATCAGAAGGGATAGAGGCGTTATGGGACTCTCAATTAAAAACGCTGAGGTGTTTGAAAAAGACGGAACTTTTGTAAAGAAAGATCTTTTTATCCGGGGCGAACGGATTGTTGATGCCCTGGATGCGGATTCTCTGAGAAATTCCGAGATGGAATGCCAGATCGATGCCAGTGGACTGAAAGCAATTCCCATGCTTGTGGACATTCATTTTCATGGATGTGACGGGGTTGATTTTTGCGATGGGACAGAAACAGCGCTCTCGAGAATCGCTGCGTATGAGTTACGGCAGGGAATCGGCGCGATCTGTCCGGCTACGATGACTTATGGTGAGGAAAAGCTGACGCAGATAGCGAGAATGGCTGCGGGATATGAAAACCGGGCAGGAGCGGATTTTGTCGGTATCAATATGGAAGGACCGTTTATCAGCCCCAAAAAGAAGGGGGCGCAAAACGAGGCCTATATCCACCGGCCGGATGCAGAGATGTTCCTGCGCCTGCAAAGGGAAGCGAATGGGATGTTTAAGCTGTGTGATCTGGCACCGGAAGAACCGGGTGCGATGGAGACCATTCAAAAGCTGAAGGGTCAGGTGGTTGTATCCCTTGCCCATACCTGTACCGACTACGAGACAGCGAAAGAAGCTTTCACGGCGGGTGCCTCTCATATGACACATCTTTACAATGCGATGCCAGGGATTTCGCACCGGATGCCGGGACCCATTGTAGCTGCATGGGAAGCAGGCGCGGATGTAGAGCTGATTGCGGATGGAATCCATATTCATCCGGCTGTGGTTCGCATGACCTTTCAGCTCTTTGGGGATGATCATGTCATTTTGATCAGTGACAGTATGATGGCTGCCGGTCTGCCAGACGGACAGTATACGCTTGGCGGACAGGATGTGACAGTGATCGGAAATCGGGCTGTCCTGACGCAGGAACCCGGGACGATTGCAGGCAGTGTCACGAACCTGATGGATTGCCTTCGCAGGGCAGTGCTCTCTATGGGAATTCCTCTCGGCAGTGCAGTCCGGGCGGCAGCCGTCAATCCGGCGCGCTGTATAGGTATCGACAGGGACTATGGCAGTCTGCAGCCGGGGTGTTACGCGAATATCCTGCTGATCAATGACCGCCTGGAAATTCAGCATATGGTACACAAAGGAAAATTCACAGGACAATCTCCTTCTTTTTGAACTGCTTTGCCAAAGCTTTCCGCATTTTCGGACAGATATTAAATGGTCCGCACCCCCGGCTGGTAAAAAGCAGGCATAAAAATAATATTTCACTCGTAAGGCTGTATAGAAGAGATCAGCTTCTCTAATTGCAAAAACAACACGGACTGGAATGGGGAAGGAATCATGAGAATTTTTATATACAGCCGGAAGTCAAAATGGACCGGACGCGGCGAGAGCGTGGAGAATCAGCTCGTTATGTGCCGGGAATATGTGGAGAACTATATAGAAGATGCGGATCAGGCGGAAATTCTGGAGTTTGAAGATGAAGGATACTCTGGCAAGGATACGAAACGTCCACAGTTCCGGAAAATGATGGAACGGATTGATCAGGGCGAATGTGATTATCTGGTCTGCTATAAACTGGACCGTCTGGGAAGAAATATAGCGGATATCGCAAATCTGGTTGAAAAACTCGATAAGAAAAATATATTTTTTATCAGCATCAAAGAGCGGTTCGATACAACCACACCGATTGGCAAGGCGATGCTGTATTTTGCCGGAGTTCTGGCTCAGATGGAGCGGGAACAGATTGCGGAGCGTGTCCGGGACAATATGATTCTGCTGGCCCGAAAGGGACGCTGGCTGGGCGGCAATACTCCGCTGGGGTTTCGGGCGCAATCGGAGGCGAAGGTTACCGTCAGCGGCAAGAGGAAAACGAGCTTCCGGCTGGTACCGGATGAAGAGGAGCTGAAGACGGTTCGGTTTATCTTTTCGGAATATCTGGAAAAACAATCTCTGACAGGCATTTCAGACTATTTTCTGACACATAACATTCTTACAAAACGGGGAAAAAAGTACACGGTGATCACGATTCGGGATATTCTGACAAATCCGGTGTACTGTACTGCGGATCAGGAAGGCTACGATTATTTCTGGAATCTGGGCTGCCAGGTCTGCATGGAGGAAGAAGAAGCGGATGGCCAGTATGGCCTGATTTCTTATGGGAAGACATCTTCGGCAGAATACAAGAGCAAGGATACAGAACCAGAAAAATGGATTATTGCCCGCGGGCGGCATGAAGGAATTATTTCAGGGAAGGATTTTGCCCGAGCCCAGCTTTTGCTGAAAAACAACAAAGGAAAAGGGGATGGCTGGCGAAAACCGCACAATTCTGTGGCTCTTCTTTCCGGTTTGCTTTATTGCTCCTGCGGCCATGCAATGCGTCCAAAGTATTATGATGCCAGACAGGTGTCAGAAAAAGGGGAACGCAGGTTTTCCTATCTCTGTGAATATAAAGATGCTACGCATGGAAAAAAATGCGCAGCAGAGAACGTGCAGGGGAATACGCTGGATGACCTGGTTTGCCGCGATCTGCTGAGTTACATGGACGAGAACGCAAGTGTTCCTGCCATGCTCGAAAAAATTAAGAATGCTATGGACGATACCAGGGGCGAGACGGAGAACGCGGCGGATGTTCTGGAAGAAGAAATCCGGAAACGGAAAACAGAAATCCAGAACCTGGTTGGTGCGCTTGCGAGGTCATCCGGAAGCGAAGCCTTTGTCTGCGAGATTGAAGGGCAGGTACAAAAGCTGAACGAAGCGTGTGCAGCTCTGGAAAAGGAAAAAGCGGTACAGCAGGAAAAGGGGCAGAGCGTGCGGAACGACGCTTTGCAGCCGGCGATCCTGGCGGAGCAGCTGTCGTCCTTTAAAAATTGTTTTGATACCCTGAGCGTGCCCGAGAAAAGAGAATACCTGCGATTGATTCTGGAAAAGGTCATCTGGGACGGGGAGGTCGCTCATATTTTTCTCCAATAGAAAAGCGCTCCGAACTTCCCTTCGAACTAAAACTTCCGGGCGGATGCACATCTTCTCCTTATGTTGCCGCAGCTGTCACATCGCATTGCCACAGCCGCTCGGCCCTATGACAGCAATAAATTCTCCGGGAAATACCTGAAATGAGAGATCGGACAGGGCGGCCGTCTCGCCGGTTTTGCTGTGGTACGCATAGCTTACGTGATTGAGTTCCAGTAACGGCTTCACCGATACACCTCCTGATTCATATCATCGCGGCGGAACGTCCATCCGCCTGTTATAAAATATGCTCCGGAAGGGGGAAAGTCACCGGAAATCCTGTAATTTTGCCGGTAGAAGGGCTTTGCCAGGCGTGGTATACTTGAAAAATAATTAGAAGACTGTTAAAATCCGAATGGCTATGTTACAATAAATATTTAAAGTTGGATTTGTGTGAATCCGTTACAGGCAGATGCTTTTTACAAAGACATGGGGCACTGGCTGGAAGTTCAGCAGGGAGGTTGCAGTGGCAATGGCAAAGTATTTTAATGTAAATGGTTTATGCAGACCGGAAAAACATTACATGGTCGATCTGAGTACCCGTCTGGAGCAGATTAAGGAAATGGTGGATAATGGGGATTATTTTACGATTAACCGGGGAAGACAATATGGAAAAACGACTACGCTGAATGCCCTTGCGGAGTATCTGCGAAATGATTATGAGGTGGTGAGTCTGGATTTTCAGACGATGGACACATTGTCGTTTGACAGTGTCCAGAATTTTGTGGCGGCGCTTGCGGGGGAATTGCTGGATAACGCAGAGAATGTCCCAGAAGAGATAGAAGAGCAATTTCTGAAGTTCGCAGAGGGGACGGCCAGAATCAATTCTCTTAATGCGTTTTTCAGAGTCATAAAGGCATGGTGCGGAAAACTGGGGCGGGGAGTGGTATTGATTATTGATGAGGTTGATACCGCAACGAATAATCAGGTATTTGTGGACTTTCTGGCGCAGCTTCGGGCTTACTACCTGAAACGGCCGAAAATTTCTACGTTTCACTCGGTGATTCTGGCCGGGGTTTATGATATCCGGAATATCAGGAGAAAGATTCGTTCGGAGGAGGAGCATAAGACGAACAGTCCCTGGAATATTGCGGCAGATTTTAACGTTAATATGAATTTTTCCGCCTCTGATATTGCCGGCATGCTGCGGGATTACGAGGCGGATTATCAGACCGAAATGGATATCGAGGATATATCGAATCGAATTTATGACTATACTACCGGATACCCATATCTTGTTACCAGATTGTGCAAATATATAGATGAACAGATCGCCGGCAGTGAGGGTTTTCCAGAGAAGAGTGATGCCTGGACGAAGGAAGGGCTTGTGGAAGCGGTTAAGCTTCTGGTTAATGAGACGAACGCGCTTTTTCTGTCGCTTAAGGGAAAACTGGAGGATTATCCAAAGCTTCGCAGTATTCTTTATGACCTGCTTTTTACAGGAAAACCGATTCCTTATACGGCAATGAATGATTCGATAGAAGTTGCATCCATGTTCGGATTTATCAGGAACGAAAAGGGAACGGCTGTTATTCATAATCGAATTTTTGAGACCGTCCTTTACAACTGGTTTATGTCTGAGGAGTATATGGAAAATAAGCTTTACGACGCCGGTCTGAAGGGCAAGAGTCAGTTTATGACGGGCGGTCATCTGAACGTTCGGCGGATACTGGAACGCTTTGTGGAGAGCTTTGATGATTTGTATGGTGATCAGGATGAGACATTTTTAGAAGATGCGGGAAGACGATATTTTATGCTGTTTCTGAAGCCGATTATTAACGGCGAAGGAAACTGTTATGTGGAAGCCAGAACCCGCAACCGTGAGAGAACCGATCTGATTATTGATTATCATGGAGAACAATTTGTTATCGAATGCAAAATCTGGCATGGAAATGCGTACAATGAACGTGGAGAGCAGCAGTTGACGGACTATTTGAATTATTATCATTTGAAGAGGGGGTATATGCTCAGCTTTAATTTTAACAAAAGGAAAGAGGTTGGGATAAAGGAAATCATGCTGGGAGATAAAGTGCTGGTGGAAGCCGTGGTATAGGAGAAAATAAGCCCTAAACCGGTCGGGATGCGCATGCCGCGCAGATGAAAATGCCTGTTTGCACAGACACGAGGCAAGACGGGAATCCTGCTTCGCGGGATTCTTTTTTTCCTTTACCAGATGGAGGATGCATATGCCTCGCTGTGTTGTCGCAGCGCTCACGTCGCATTGCCACAGCCGTTCGGTCTTATGACAGCAATCAATTCTCCGGGAAATACCTGAAACGAGAGATCGGACAGGGCGGCCGTCTCGCCAGTTTTCAGTTTTGCTGTGGTATGGATATTTGAATTACAACAATGGCTGTGTGCGGATTCCGAGTAAGAAACTCGAACAGGAATTTGACCGGATTATACGGACAGAACCAAAGTACAGCTATATGCGTGATCTGGAAAGAGAAAGTACATCGGTGTAAAATAGAGTTTTTGTAACAATCCGGATTAATCGCCTGGCGATTTGCAGAAGCGGATATGCGATTGACATAGGACTCCGGATAAAATAGAATGGCAGGCGTACAAAAGCGCAAAGGAAAGGCAGCCGAACCGGCTGTCTTTTTTCGCGGTTTCTCTTATGTGCAGGGCCGCGTAAGGAGTATTTCTGGCTAATGTCAGGTGTGGCAGATAGAGGAAAAAGGCGTTCCTTTAACCGAATGTCAGATACGGACTATAATTCGCTTACACTGACCGACTTGCCAGGTCAAACAATTACCACCGGCGATGGCGCGGATGCGGTCACATGGTATCTGACTGCTGTGCAGACCACAGGCACCGGCGGCACGCTGAGTTTTACGAATTTGTCGGAGGAGGAGTATTATCTGGTAGAGGTGACGGCTCCGGACGGCTATAATCTGGACGTCACGCCGATATCAGTGAGTCGGGGAGACTCTACGGAAGTAGCCAGAACCGTGACCAACAATCCCGGCTTTGAACTGCCGGAATCCGGCGGTCCGGGCACCTGGATGTTTACACTGACGGGTCTGATTCTGAGCGGAGGCGCTGCATGGATGCTGTTGTACCGGTGCAGGAAAAAAAGAAGAGCTTTTCGGGGCTGAAAACATAGCAGCAGAGAACAGTTACTGGTTACACCCCTCGACGGGCGGTATTCCTCATGAAGTGTGGGATGCCGCCTGGCGAGGGGTGTAATTGTAATGGAAGCAGCAGTTTCTTCTGGATAATCGTGGACAAATTTCTTTCAGACAGTTATAATAATCGTAACGTTAAGGCGGTGGACAGGCAGATCAATGAATTTGCCGCGCCGGAAGGAGGCAGAGGAGATGGGATATTACCTGAACCCTGAGGATGTCATTGATATATACAGAAGAGAGACCGTAAAACCATACTTTGTGGATAAAACAGAAATGCTAAACGAATTAATTCCTCTTGTCGAGCAGCAGGGCAGTTATATTTCTGTCACGAGGCCGCGAAGGTTTGGAAAATCTGTGGTGGCTGCGATGATAGGCGCCTTTTTTGGCAAGGGAGTTGACAGCGGGGAAATATTTGCTCACCTTAAGGTTGCCGGGAATAAGGATTATGCAAAGCATTTGAACCAGCACAATCTGATCTATATTGATTTTAGCAGGGATGTGGAGGAGTGCGGGTCTTATACGGAATATATCAGCACAATTAAGACGCGACTCCTGGATGATTTAAAGGAAACGTATCCGAATGTCAGAATTCGTGAGGGGGATTCGGTGGGAGCTTCTTTACGGCTTGTATCACTTGCGAATAAAAATGAAAAGTTTCTGCTGATTTTTGATGAGTGGGATTATGTTTTTCACAGGAGTTATTTTACAGAGGAAGACAGAGGCAAATTTACCTCTTTTCTTGGGGGAATGACCAAGGGCAGAGCTTATGTTGAACTGGCATATCTGACCGGAGTCCTTCCAATAAAGAAATACTCCGCCAGCGACACGATGAATCATTTTTCAGAATATAATATGGCAAACAGCATCCGGTTTCGGGAGTACTTTGGATTTACAAACGCTGAGGTTGACGAGTTGTATTATCGCTATCTGAAAACAGTCCCGGTTCCAGCTGTTACACGCGAGGATTTAAAGGTCTGGTATGACGGATATCATAAAGAGGGGAGAGAAAGTATTTATAATCCGAATTCTGTCGTGCTGGCTCTTACTGAAAATATGATCAGCGATTACTGGCCAAAGGCAGGCGAGTATAAAGAACTGAAAGACTATGTTGTAAATGATATTGACGGAGTGAGAGACACGATGATGCTGCTTATGGCGGGGGAGTCGGTTGAAGCAGATATATCAGAATATGCCACTACGGCATCAGTACTGGAAAGATGGGATGAAATACTGTCTGCTATGACAGTATATGGATATCTGAATTATTATGACGGCTGTGTGCGGATTCCAAACAAAGAACTCGAACTGGAATTTGACCGGATTATACGGACCGAGCCAGAATACAGCTATATGCGCAAACTGGAAAAAGAATCTGCCCGCATCCTTCAGGCGACTTATGATGGGGATGAGGAAACCGTCGGAAAGGTTTTGACCATTATCCACACTACAGAGTCTCCTTTGAAAGCATACAATAACGAAGCAGAATTATCTGGAAGTGTGAAACTTGCTTATATTGCGGCGAGAAATAAATATGATATGCAGCGTGAAGATCAGGCTGGTATTGGATATGTGGATTACATTTTTTATCCTCATAACCGTGTTGATGACGGAATCATCATAGAACTTAAGGTAGATGATTCTCCTGAGACTGCGCTGCAGCAGATTAAAGATAAAAAATATGCCTTGAAATTTCAGGGAAAGATAGGCGAAGAACCAAAAACGACGGGAAGAATTATTCTGGTTGGAATTGGTTATTACCGGGAGGATAAAGTGCATCGGTGCAGGATTGAGATTTATAGTGCATTGTAAAAAGCCGGGAGGTTTTTCACTGCAAGGAGATTATTTTACAGAAAAGGAAACATAACGAAAATGTCGAAATCTGCGAAAAATTCATGGAAACAGATACTTGCCACTATTCTACTCATAGCTGGAATTATTTTGATTGTGATTACCGTTCGATCGGGCCAGTCCGGGGGCACAGACGGTACGTCCGCGGCGTATGCGACGATTCTTTCGATCGTGCCGCCGCTGCTTGCGATTGTGCTTGCGCTGCTTACGAAAGAAGTGTACAGCTCGCTTTTGGCGGGAATTATTGTGGGTGCGCTGCTTTACGAGAATGGAAATCTGATCGCTGCTTTGCAGACCATGCTGTACGATGAGACGGGCGGCCTGGTTCCCAATGTGGCGACGGTGGGGCATTCCGGCATCCTGATTTTCTGCGGGATGCTGTTTATGCTGGTCTACATACTGAATCAGTCCGGCAGCGCGGAGGCCTTTGGAAGGTGGGCCAGTAAGCGTGTGAAAACCAGGACGGGCGCGCAGCTGGCGACGATTTTACTGGGTCTGCTGATTTTTGTGGATGACGGCTTCAACTGCATGACCGTCGGCTCGGTCATGCGTCCGGTGACAGACAGGGAAAAGATTTCCCGGGCGAAGCTGGCGTATATTATCGATTCCACAGCGGCTCCCATCTGCATCATTGCGCCTATTTCCAGCTGGGCGGCAGCCGTGACGACTTCCGTGCCGGAGGATATGGGGATCAATGGCTTTCAGATGTTTATCCGTCTGATTCCCTTGAATCTGTATCCGCTGGTTACGCTGCTGATGCTCTTTCTGGTTGTGTGCTTCCGGCTGGATTATGGCCCGATGGCAAAGTATGAGAAGAATGCCAGAGAAGGAGACCTGTTCACGGTTCCCACCGGAAATGAAGAGACTGCGCCGAAAAGTGACGGAACTGGCAAGGTCAGCAACACGGTTTTGCCGCTGTTGATGCTCATAGGAGTTGCAATCTGGGGGATGCTCGATACCGGCGGGTTTTTTCAGGGGGCGAGCCTGATGGAAGCCTTTGCGGACTGCGACGCGGTAAAAGCGCTGGTAACTGCTGCCTTTGTAGCACTTTTATTTACGTTTGTACTCTATATGATGCGCGGCGTGATGGATTTCCGAAGCTTTATGGACTGCATTCCGAATGGCCTGAAGACGATGTGCGGTCCCATGATCATTCTGATTCTCGCGTGGAACCTTTCCGGGATTACGCAGCTTCTGGGCATTGGAACCTATATCCATGATCTGGTGGAGGCTTCCGCGGGCGGTTTCCAGATGTTTCTTCCGTTTATTATCTTCCTGATTTCGGTCGGACTGTCCTTTGCGTCGGGCACAAGCTGGGGGACATTTACAATTCTGATCCCCATCATCTGTGCGGTGTTTGAGAGCAGCGAAACGATGCTCATGATTTCCATGGCCGCGTGTTTGTCCGGGTCCGTGTGCGGAGATCATTGCTCTCCGATTTCCGATACCACCATTATGTCCTCGGCCGGAGCCGGTTGCGGCCATATCAGCCATGTTGTCACGCAGCTGCCTTATGCTCTGACCGCGGCAGGCGTCAGCGCGGTGGGATTCCTGCTGGCAGGTATTCTGGGTGCGAAGGCAGGAACCGCTGCGGCGCTGGCGGCGACACCAGTGACATTTGTGCTGCTGATTCTTGTGATTTTGGGGATTCGAAGGTGGAAGCCGGAAAAAGGAACCGGCTTCAGAGATTAGAGACAGATCATCCGCAGAAGCTCCTGTGGATGGTCGATTACATGCTCTGCTCCGCACTGGTAAAGTAAATCCTTATCGCGGAACCCCCAGCTTACGAGGATGCTGTCAATATTGGCGTTCCTGGCGGTCTGGATATCGACCTCGGAATCGCCGATGTAAATGGCGTCTTTCCGCTCTGTTTTCAGCTGTTCTAAAACCATATAAACCGAATCGGGCATTGGCTTTTTGCGGATGCCCGTTTTTTCTCCCGCTACCCAGTCGAATTGCCCGGCAAAATAATGTCTGCATAAATCCTGAACCGCGTAATCGGCTTTGTTGGAAAGAACGGCTGTTTTTATTCCCCTGCTTTTCAATGCGGTCAGCATTTCAGGAATCCCCTCATAAGCTCTGGTCTGATCGGCACAGTGAAGTTTATAATGCCTGGTGAAGTCTTCAAACACCTGGTTGATCTGCTCAGAGGAAGTATTTGGCTGCACACTTCTCTCAATCAGTTTTCGTATCCCATTCCCGACAAAACGGCGCACGTCCTCTCTGGAGCGCTCCGGCAGGGCAGACTGGCTCAGTGCGAAATTCAGACTGTTCTTCAGATCGTCCAGAGTATCCAGAATCGTTCCATCCAGATCAAAAATAGCTAAACGGTATCCCATCATTGTATTCCTCCTTATTCGCCGCGGTCAGTATAGCATATTTCAAGGGAGAGGGAAATCGGATTTTTTGCATAAACTGTAATTGAATAAAAAAAACGCATGTGGTATACTAAAAGAAAATTTCGGAATATTATACCAAAATATCTTTTAGGAGGCCGTATGGTTACTGAAATTAAAAGAAATGATTATCTGAAACAGCTCATTACCCGCATGGATAATGGTTTGATCAAAATTGTTACAGGAATTCGCAGGTGCGGAAAATCTTATTTGCTTCGTACACTGTTTAAAAAGTACCTGCTGGAACAGGGGATTGCAGAAGATCATATTATAGAAATGGCGTTTGATTTATATGATAATAAGGAATTCAGAGACCCGAAGGTCTTCTATCCTTGGGTAAAAGAACGGCTTATTGACAAAGAAAAATATTATTTCCTTCTGGATGAGGTTCAGCTTTTGGATGAATTTGTAAGTGTACTCAACGGGCTTGCTGATAAAAAAAATTGTGATGTGTTTGTGACAGGAAGCAATGCGAAGTTTTTGTCCAGGGATATTGCCACGGAATTTGGCGGTCGTGGTGATGAGGTTCATATGTATCCTTTGAGCTTTTCAGAGTTTATGAGTGTGTATAATGGCCATTATTATGATGGATGGAATGAATATATCACATATGGAGGGATACCCATTGTTGTATTAGCTGAAACAGATGAGCAGAAGATTGCCCTTTTGGAGAATCTGTTCAAAGAAACATATATCAGGGATATTGTCATCAGAAATAAAATCAGAAATGTGGAAGAAATGGAAAGATTACTGGACGTCCTTTCATCCGCGATTGGATCCCTGACAAATCCAAATAAATTGCAGAAGACCTTCAAGAGCGTGAATCAGTCAAAAATTACAGCAACAACGATAACGAAATATATTGATTATCTGGAAGATTCGTTTCTGATTGAGGAAGCAAAGAGGTACGACATCAAAGGAAAATCATACATTGGGACTCCGGTGAAATATTATTTTACGGATTTGGGGCTTCGAAATGCGAGATTGAACTTCAGGCAGATGGAAGTAACACATTCCATGGAAAATGTAATATATAATGAATTACGAAAACGAGACTTCAAGGTTGATGTCGGCAATTTAATGATTGCTGAGCAGGGCAAAAATGGAAAGCAGATAAAAAAACGCCTGGAAGTAGATTTTATATGCATCAAGGGTTCAAAGAAATACTATATTCAATCGGCGTATACTCTTGAAACGGAGGAAAAGATGAGACAGGAAATCCGACCGTTTACCAAAATAAATGATTCATTTAAGAAGATCGTCATCACATCAAATACACCGAAGCCATTTTATAATGAAGATGGAATTTTGATCATGAATGTATTTGATTTTCTGCTAAGAACGGATTCGCTGGAAATATAATTTCCAAAAGATATTTTGGAAAGATATGACATAATGTTGCGCTCCGGGAGATGCGCGAAGATCACATCACATTTGCTCTCGCTTAACTGGGATGTCAGATCGTCCGGGTCCCCTTCAAACAATCTGTTTACCACCCTCCCGACTGCGGACCATGAGGATAAGCTGTATGGGACGGATGAGAACCTGGATATCGTGTGGGAGTTTGTGAAGAAATATCTTTAAACAACAGTAACTATGATTCACAATCTGCATAAATATTGCGTAAATAGAATAAGACAAATTCGGTAAATTGTAGTATGATAGTAGTATTCAGAATAATTCCGCATGTTGTATGAAACAGCAGACCTGTGCCATTGCGGTGCAGGTCTGTAAAGCTGCGGTTACCATGGAGGAGGGAAAACAGATGACACAGTCAATTCCCATTATCAATAAAACAATGGAATTAGCGGAGGCTCAGGATCAGTGGTTTTTCGATGAGAATTACCAGTGCTGGTGCCTGGAGGATGTGCTTTATACGTCAAAAGCGACGACGCCGAAATTTCAGCGACTCAGTATTTTTGTACCGGCGCCTTATATGAAGGAAGGCGGCGTGATTGACCCGGAAGGCTGCATGAATGGCTTTACGGCTGCGACAGCTCCGGTGATTATGAACAACAATTCCGCGGGTTATATGGAGATGCCGCATATGTGGCTGGGCGGCCCGCGCTGCTTTGGCCCGCAGTACCTGGAGCGCGGTTTTGTCTATGTGACCTGCGGAAATCGCGGGCGTGAGTCGAAGGACGCAGACGGAAAGCGCTGCGGCAAGATTCCGTCGAACCTGGTGGATTTGAAGACGGTGATTCGTTTCCTGCGTCACAACGCGGCTGTGCTGCCGGGCGATATGGAAAAGATCATTTCTGTCGGCTGGAGCGCGGGCGGGGCGATGTCCTCACTGCTCGCTGTGACTGGAAATAATCAGAATTATGATTCCTATCTGGAAGAATCCGGCGCTTTTATGGATGAGCGTGACGATGTCTACGCGGCGCAGATTTACTGCCCGATCATTGATCTGGAGCACGCGGATCTTGCTTACGAGTGGATGTTCTCGGCAGATAAGGAGAATGAGTCGTCCCCGGCAGGGCCGGCTGGTGTGATGACACCATTTGAGGAAGCACTTTCAGCCAGACTCAGCGACAGCTATATTCAGTATTTCAACAGCCTTGGCCTGAAAAATCCGGAAACCGGGGAAGCCTTGCGCCTGAATGCCGACGGCAGAAGCGGCAGCGCGTATGACTATCTGATGGCGAGGATTGATGCGTCTGCAACAAAGTTTCTGACCAAGCTGGAGAAGGGCGAGCTTCCGGAGCAGTATTCAGCAGAGGATTATATCAAAGGAAACTATACTTATGAGACGATGGCGCCGCAGAGCGGCAAGGACGGAGATGACGGAAAAGACGAACCAGATGATGTTGATCTTCTACAGGGTCATGCCGGCCCTGGCGTAGCGCTGAATAAGCCGCCGGTCGGCGGACCGGATGGCGATCTGCCTTCGGAACCGCCCACATTAGGGAATATGCTTTCCCGTCCGCCAAAGGGAGTGCCGACGCCGCCGCCGTTTGAGCCGCCGATGATCACGCTGCAGGGAAAGGATAAGAGCGGGTGGCTCTCCTGGGATGGGGTGCAGGCAAAGGTCTCCGATCTGGACACCTATGTGCTGAACCATCGCCGCAGAATGAAGCCGTGTACTTCCTTTGACATTCTGAATTGCCAGAGCGCAGAAAATGAAGTGTATGGGACACCCCAGCAGCCGTCGGTTCATTTCAGTACAGATGTTGCGAAGGCAATTGAATCCCTGAAGATGCAGTTTCCGGAGGAGTATGGAACCTATTATCCGGCATATGTGCTGGCATTGGAAACGCCCCCTCGCTGCGCATCGGCGGCAGATCGCGCCGCCGATGACAGAAATGCTTCGCATTTGGGCGGCGCTGGAGATACTGCTCTGACCCGCCAGAAATACCTGAACAACCCGCTGAATTTCATCGGAACAGAAGAGAAATCCGATCAGGCGAAATACTATCGTATACGTGTCGGTGCAAGCGACGCAGATACCTCCTTTATGATCGGTATGACGCTGGCACTGAAGCTGGCAAACGCAGGGAAACCGGTGGATTACGCGCTTGTGTGGGACAAGCCGCATTGTGAGGCAGATTATCCGGGCGAGATGCTCGACTGGATCGAGAGTATTTGCAGGTAGTGGAAATGCGTATAGGAAAGGAACAGGAGGAAACAAAAATGGCTAACAAAGTAACTGATCTTCGCTCGGCGCTGGAGCTTTTGAAATCCATGCCCGGGCAGCTGGTGGAGACGGACGTGGAAGTGGAGCCGATGGCGGAGCTTTCCGGCGTTTACCGCCATGTGGGAGCCGGCGGTACCGTACAGCGTCCGACGCAGGAAGGACCAGCGATGATTTTTAACAACGTGAAGGGTCATCCGGACGCGAAGGTGCTGATTGGGCTTTTGGCGAGCCGCAAGAGAGTCGGCGCACTGCTGGACTGTGACCCGAAGCGGCTTGGATTTTTGCTGAAAGACAGTGTGACCAATCCGATTCCGCCGGTGGAGATCCCGCGGGAGCAGGCGAAGTGCCAGGAAGTCGTCCATCTGGCGACCGATCCGGATTTTGATGTGAGAAAGCTGGTGCCGGCTCCGACCAATACCGAAGAGGACGCAGGGCCGTATATTACGCTTGGCATGTGCTACGCGACCAGTCCGGAGACTGGGACGTCTGACGTGACGATTCACCGGATGTGTCTGCAGAGCAAGGATGAGATTTCGATCTTCTTCCAGCCGGGGGCACGCCATATCGGTCATTTCTTTGAACTGGCTGAGGCAAAGGGCGAGCCGCTTCCGATCTCGATTTCGATCGGTGTGGATCCGGCGATTGAGATTGCATCCTGTTTTGAGCCGCCGACAACGCCGCTGGGCTACGATGAACTGCAGGCGGCGGGCGCGATCCGCAAGCAGCCGGTCGAGCTGGTAAAATGTCTGACAATCAATGAGCGTGCGATCGCGAATGCGGAATATGTCATCGAGGGCGAGGTCCTTCCGGGCAGACGCATCCAGGAGGATATCAATTCCGGCACAGGCAAGGCGATGCCGGAATTCCCGGGCTACTGCGGACCGGCCAACCCGGCGCTGCCCGTGATTAAGGTAAAAGCCGTGACGACCCGCAAGAATCCGATCATGCAGACCTGCATCGGACCGTCCGAGGAGCATGTCTCCATGGCCGGCATCCCAACCGAGGCGAGCATTCTCACGATGGTTGACAAGGCTATGCCGGGCAAACTGCAGAATGTTTACTGCGCCTCTTCCGGCGGCGGAAAATACATCGCGATCATGCAGTTTAAAAAATCCATGCCGTCCGACGAGGGGCGTCAGCGCCAGGCCGCGCTGCTCGCGTTCTCCGCGTTCGCGGAGCTCAAGCATGTCTTCCTCGTGGATGAGGACGTCGATCCGTTTGACATCAAGGACGTGATGTGGGCGATGACCACCCGTTTCCAGGCGGACAAGGATATTATCATGATTCCGGGCGTGCAGTGCCATCCGCTCGACCCGTCGAACAATCCTGCTTATCATCCGGACATCCGTGCAACCGGCGTGGCGTGCAAGGCGATCTTCGACTGCACCGTTCCATACGACCAGAAGGATCGGTTTGAGCGTGCGAAATTCATGAATGTGGATCCGAAAAAATGGGTGCCGGAGCTGTTTTAAAGCATTCCGACGCTGAAAATGAATGGTTTATGATAAAAAATCATTATCGAAGTGAAACATACAGATGATGAGAGCAAATTGCAGGCCAGAGCCGAAAAAGCCTGCCAGCAGATCAAAGACATGAACTATGATGATTACTTCACCGGATTTCAGATTAATAAGATAGAAGAGTATGGGATTGCGTTCTGCGGGAAAATGTGTAAGGTTCTGAAAAAGTAGAGTGGCAGAATAAGTTATAGAATGAAGATCAGAAAAATAAGAGCCATGACTGGCTCTTATTTTTCTGGACTTTTTTTGAGCCTTCCGCGGTGAAAAATACATCGCGATTATGTTGAAAAAAATATACGTCGTCCAAGGAGAGATTTCAGCGACTGGATTGCGTTTTTACCCCGATTTTACATTCTCTTTACTGCCTGACGATTTCTGATTTTCTCAGAATCTCTTACACTTCATGTAAACACAGTCCGCAGGGAGATCTACCTGTTTTGGAACAAATGATGTGGATGGTGAGTATGAGATGAATGAGACCTGCACAGTGGCAGCTTATCTGGCCGTGGTTATGATTCTGGCAATCATGATTTCCGCAGCTGCCATCCGGACAAACCGGAAATTCAAAAAAATGGAACGCGACAGGCGGAACATGGGGACACTCCCGATTCCGCAGGAAGAATCAGTTTTGGACACGACAGCGGAAGCGAAAACAGAAAGCCGGAGCGACGCGGAACAGAAAACAGGGAACTGGGGCGAGTCGGAACAGAAATGGGAAACAGAAGAACATGGGAGGATGAAAATGAAGGATACCGGATGCTATCAGAATCGGGAGCTGTCCTGGCTGAAATTTAACGGGCGGGTATTGGAGGAGGCGGAATCATTGCAGAATCCGCTGTGCGAGAGATTGAATTTTTTATCGATCTATCAGAGTAATCTGGATGAGTTTTTTATGGTGCGTGTGGGTTCGCTCCATGATCGGATGCTTCTTAAAAAAGAAGAGCGCGAGAACAAGACTAATATGACGGCAGAAGAGCAGACTGAGGCGGTTCTGGCAGAAGTTCATGTGATGAATGAAAGAAAAGATCAGGTTTACCAGCAACTGATGGAAGAATTGGCCGGACAGGGAATCCGGATTCTGAAGTTCGCGTCGCTGAGTGAGGCAGAGGAAGCGGAGCTTGGCCGTTATTTCGCGCGGGAGATTCAGCCGCTGCTGCTGACGATGGTGGTTGGCAGAAAACAGCCGTTTCCATTTTTGAAGAGCAAAGACATTTACGCGGTCGCCGTGCTCAGCACCAAAAAGGAAAAAGGGAAGATGGCGATCATCCCATGCAGCAATGAGAGCATGAACCGTTTGATTCCGATTCCGTCGCGTCCTGGCTGCTATATGCTCGCGGAAGAGCTGATTCTTCATTTTCTGCCGAAGGTATTTCAAAAATATACCATCACGCAAAAATCTCTGATCCGCATTACGCGGAACGCAGATATTGACGCGGACAGCATCTATGATGAGGATCTGAATTACCGGGATCATATGACGGAAGTGCTCAAACTGCGCCGAAAGCTCTGCCCGGTGCGCCTGGAGATTTCCCGCGAGCTGAATATTGAGATTGTAGCGCAGCTTTGCAGGGAGCTGGGGATCAAGCCGGAACAGATTTTTTCCATGGAAGCGCCGATGGATTTGTCTTTTTTGTATCAGATACAGGACCAGCTGCGCCAGAAGCCGGAGCTGTTCTATGA
>JAJQGP010000063.1:5939-7176 GCA_021200475.1 Lachnospiraceae bacterium | reverse complement strand
GGCTTTGAAAGGAGAAGAAAATGGGAAGATTATTTACTTCGGAATCGGTGACGGAAGGACATCCGGATAAAATCGCGGATCAGATATCTGATGCGATTCTGGATGCCCTGTTGGAGCAGGATCCAAAAGCAAGGGTAGCTGCTGAAACAACAGTGGCGACTGGTCTGGCGCTGATTGTGGGAGAAATATCTACAAAGGCATATGTGGATATTGCAAATGTTGCGAGAAATACGATACGGGAAATTGGCTATGTCAACAATGTGGACGGGTATAACGCAGATTCTATCGCGGTGCTGACTTCAATTGATGAGCAGTCGCCGGATATTGCCCAGGGGGTTGACCAGGCGCTCGAGTATCGGGCGGGAGAGGATTCCAGTGAATTTGATACTGGTGCAGGAGATCAGGGAATTATTTTTGGATATGCGACCAATGAGACGCCAGAGTATCTTCCGCCATCTCTCTCATTCGCGCATCGCCTCACCCGTCAGTTGGCAAAGGTGCGTAAGGATGGAACGCTTCCTTATTTGCGGCCAGATGGAAAATCGCAGGTGACGGTGGAGTATGATGATGCCGGAAAGGTAAAACGCATTCACACGATTGTATTATCCACCCAGCACGCTGCGGATGTCTCTCTTGAGCAGGTTCGGGAGGATGTGCTCCGTGAAGTGGTCGCTCCAGTGATTCCGGAAGAACTGCTGGACGCGGATACGATTTACTATGTTAATCCGACCGGTCGCTTTGTGATTGGTGGCCCGCAGGGAGACGCTGGCGTTACCGGGCGCAAGATCATAGTGGATACCTACGGCGGAGCGGGACATCACGGCGGAGGCGCATTTTCCGGAAAAGATCCCACTAAGGTAGACCGCTCCGGAGCATATGCCGCACGCTGGGCAGCGAAAAATCTGGTGGCTGCCGGAGCTGCGGACCAGCTTGAGATCGAACTGAGATATGCGATCGGTGTAGCGAATCCGGTTTCTATTGCTGTCAACACGTTTGGTACGGGGAAAGCAGCGGATGAAAAAATACTTGAAATCATCCGAACGGTTTTCGATTTCCGACCTGCCGCCATTATTCATGACCTCGATCTGGCGCGCCCGATTTACAGGCAGACCGCAGCGTATGGGCATTTTGGAAGAACCGATCTTGATTTGCCCTGGGAGCGTCTGGATAAGGTAGAAGAAATCAGGAGACTTCTTGCAAAATAACAATCAACAACAATTAAAAAGAAATGGAGAAA
>JAJQGP010000063.1:4386-5839 GCA_021200475.1 Lachnospiraceae bacterium | reverse complement strand
GCGGTATGGCTCTCCAAGCAGTACGCGGACGACGCACTCGCTGTGGAAGGCGCGCATACCATTGCGGATCTGGACGATATTGACAATATAAACATCGCTTATCTGGTCGTAGACAGTACGTTTGCAGAAGAAAATGTCGAGTATGTGGAACGGCTGATTCTGGCATTGAATGAAGCGACAGAGATTATCAACAGTGACACGGATCTGTCGGCGGATTACCTGACGGACAGCCTGGGGATCGCAAAAGAAGATGCGGTCAATGGACTTGGTACCTACGATTATGATATCGAATTTACGCAGAGTGATGTGGATCACATCGTCAGCATCGCGGAATGGTCGATTGAAAATGGTCTGATTGAGAACGATTATGATCTGAACAATTATATCTTTACAGATGCAGTTACTGCGGTATTGCCGGAAAAGGTGGATTTTTAAGCCAGACAAAGGAGCTGATTTTATGACTGAGCAGGCAGCAGCCGATACCATTGTTAAATTTGAAAAAGGCAGGACTGTGAAAGTGCATTATCCGTCACTGATTTCGGTTCGCCACATTTCGAAAACCTATGGCGCTTTAAAAACAGACGGTGAGGGCGAAGTCCTGCACGATGTAGACCTGGAAATTGCGGAAGGGGAATTTCTGATCCTGATCGGAAAGAGCGGCTGTGGCAAGTCTACTCTTCTCAATATACTGGCGGGGCTTTTAAAGCCCTCTGCCGGTGAGATCAGCATCGAAGGCCATCCTGTAAGGAAGGCCGGAAAGGAGCGGGGCGTCATTTTTCAGAACGCGGACGCCGCGCTCTTTCCCTGGAAAACTGCGTATGAAAATGTAGAATATGGCCTGCGGGTTCAGAAAGTAAAGAAGGATGAGAGAAAGAAAATAGTAGAAGAATATCTGGAGCTTGTGGATTTGAAAGATCACGCAGATAAATATCCTTCTGAACTTTCCGGCGGGATGAAGCAGCGGCTTCAGATCGCCCGTGCGCTTGCCTGCAATCCGCGGATTCTGATTATGGATGAGCCATTTGGCGCTTTAGACGCGCAGACCAGACGGATGCTTCAGAATGAACTGATCCATATCTGGCAGAAAACCGGAAAAACCATTATTTTCGTAACACATGACATTAGTGAGGCGGTGCTGCTTGGAGAAAAGATCAGCGTAATGTCCATGTCTCCGCACGCATCGATCTGCAAAACGTATGATGTGGAGCTTCCCTATCCACGCAATGAGCGGGATCCGGCCTTTTTGAATCTGAGAGAACAGCTGCAGCAATATTTTGATCTTGAACAGGTAAGGGGGGAGAGCGCATGAAACAGGTTGGGCGATTCCTGTACCGTCTGCTGCGCAGCCTGATTCAGACTGGCATCGTGACCTGGATCCTTTTTCTGCTGATCTGGACGTTTGCATCCTCTTTCTATATTGAGAATTTTTTCCCGAATCCCTGGCAGACGGTTA
>JAJQGP010000063.1:0-4286 GCA_021200475.1 Lachnospiraceae bacterium | reverse complement strand
GAAACCAAGCTGCAGGCAGCACGGACGCTGGGAGCGAGTGAATGGCAGATTTTATACTCCATCGTGCTTCCATCGGCAGTCCCTTATATTTTTACCGGGGCGCGTCTGGGACTTGGCAGCGCTTTCACATCAATTGTGACGGCGGAGATGCTCGCGGCGAAATCCGGACTGGGCTATATGATATATACAGCCCGCCTGTATTTCCGCATCGACTGGATTTTTGTCGGAATCATTACCCTGGGGCTTTTGGGCTACCTGTCCGACCGGGTGATGCGGCTGATCGGGAATACAGTATTGAAAAAATACGGGATAGCTGAGAAGTAATATTTGCAACAGTTCAGAACAGCATCGAAAAGAGAAGGCGGTCTGTGTCCTGTTGTTCCGAATAGATACTAATATTTCTAATACTTTGGGAGGAAAAGATGAGCGCAGATTATCAGACACTATACAATGAAATCAGACTGAAAAACGAGATCCTGGTGGAGGGGCTGAATTTTGATCCCTATATTTTTTCTCATCTGGATCTTGGGAATCGATATGTAGAGGGCGTCAACGCAATGTTTTCTCAGGATAAGGAAGCACACAGGGGAATTGAATTTCCTGCCTGCTTTCTGACTCCGGAGGGTGGTTATCAGGTGCGTATCCGCTGGTTTCGTGACAGCCATTATTCCCTGGTTTATGAGGATGGCCAGTATAATATTTATCGTATAGGCAGGCAGGAACCGGTATTTGAAAACATTAATTTTAAATCGCGATCCGGCTATTATGCAAAGAAAACCAGCGATGGCACAGATATGCGCACCATTGCTCAGGACAATGGCTATGGCGTAATTTTTATCGCCTATAGCAATGAATGTGCCCTGAAGGACAAAGGACTAGACTGCCTGTTTTGCAACATCAATGCAACAAAGTCAATCTATGCGGAGTGCCAGGGGATTTCCTGGAAGACGCCAAAACAGATCGGAGAGACCGTGGCGACAGCGTTTGAGGAAGGCTTTGATAAGCTGACAGTGAGCGGCGGATTTGTCCCGGAACGGCGTGAGGTAGAGTATTACATCGATGTGGCGGAGGCAATCGCGGATTATACCGGATTGGAGCACTTCAACGGAACCGCCTGCGTAGGTGCACCGCTTGACTTTTCTGTGTTTGAAAAATACAGGGATGCGGGCTTTTCTACAATTGCTACGAATATGGAAGTCTGGAATGAAAAGCTTTTTGAATATTATTGCCCAGGCAAATCCAGCCAGTGCGGCGGCAGGGAAAACTGGCTGAACGCGCTGAAGGAAGAACTGGACGTATTCGGGAAATATCATGTCCGTTCCACTTTTGTGGCGGGTCTGGAGACGAAAGAATCACTTCTTTCCGGTATCAGCTATCTGGCGAGCATTGGGGTAATAGCGGTGCCGAGCCAGTGGTATGTGAATGTGGGTTCCGCGCTGGAGGGGCATCGCACACCAGAGGCGGACTGGCACTGGGATGTCCAGGAGCGGACAGCAGATATTTTCCGCAATTACGGCGTCACCTGGACGCAATTGCGTGATGCTACGGCGGAATCTGACACGGTAATGCACGATCTGTTTCGCCTGAAAAATCATGTTTCGATTGACAGAAAGGGACGGATCGTGGCGAATGGCTGAGATAGAAAAATACCAGATGTACAGCGGAATAGAAAGAGGAAAGAAAAATGGCTGAGAGAATCGGGAAACACATTGCAATCTATGGAAAAGGCGGTATTGGAAAATCGACTACGACCTCCAATATCAGCGCGGCGCTGGCGGAGGCGGGGTATAAGGTAATCCAGATTGGCTGCGACCCAAAGAGCGATTCAACGAATACGCTGCGGGGCAACACGTATCTTCCGACTGTGCTTGACAGCCTGCGGGAGGGAAACCGGGTGCATCTGGATGACATTTCCATCTGCGGATTCAAAGGAGTGCTCTGCATTGAGTCGGGCGGTCCGGTTCCTGGGGTAGGCTGCGCAGGCCGGGGAATTAACGCGGCCGTGAATCTTCTGCAGGAGCTTCATCTGTTTGAGGAATTTAAGCCAGACTATGTCCTTTATGACGTACTCGGCGATGTGGTCTGCGGTGGGTTTGCGGTGCCAATCCGCGACGGGATTACGGATCGCGCTTATGTGGTCAGCTCTTCAGATTTTATGGCGATCTATGCGGCGAACAATCTGTTCAAGGCGATCAGCAAATATGCGCCCAGCGGCGGCGCAAAGCTTGGAGGTGTCATCGGAAATGGACTCTCCGCAGGGTACTCTCAGGCGATTCTGGATGATTTTACAAAACGAACGGATACGAAAGCAGTCGGATATATACCGCGCTCCCTGGTGGTTTCCCAGAGTGAACTGTATGGAAAAACAGTCATTGAGGCGAACCCGGATTCTGAACACGCAAAGATCTATCGCCAACTGGCACGGGATATCGCTGAAAGTGAGGATCTGGTGATCCCCAAACCGCTTGGCAGCGCGGAGCTTCGAGACTGGGCAAGGGAATGGGGAGACCGGATATATAGCCTCGAAAGCGGATTTGTCGGTGCGCAGGAGGGAATCTGATATGAGCCTGATGGAGGAAAGAAAAGTATTGACGCGGGAAAGGCGGCTGCAGACACTGAGTCACTATAATGGAGCCCTGGAAGGATTGCGTGATGAGACCAATGGCGCCCAGATCCTCCAGCGGGTGCGTACGCTTACACAGGTTTCACCAGATGAAATTTTGTATGCCCTTCGTATCTTAAGCACAATAAAGGATACCGCGGTTGTCGTACATGGGGCGGCAGGCTGTGCGGCTTCCGGCCTGGGATATCACGAGGAGCAGCCCTTTCGCTGGTACTCCACCAATCTGGACGAGCGGGATACGATTCTGGGAGGCGATGAAAAGCTTCGAAGTGCATGTCTTCGCGCCTCCAGGGAGACCCACGCAAAGGTGATATTCATTGTAGGAACGCCGGTAATCGCCATTAATAATGACGATGTCCAGTCTCTGATTTTAGAATTGTCAGAGGAAACAGATTCAGAATTAATTTTTGTTTATACAGATGGATTCAAGACGAAAACGCCCCTCACCGGCTATGATATTGTCAGCCATGTGTTGCTGAAATACGTGGTCGGACGGGCCGGGGCGAGGGTGGATGGGGAAATAGCATCAGGAGCTGGAGCCGATGCGAATTTATTGCCTGTCAACCTGCTTTCCTTTTCAGAAAATCCAGAAAGTCTGGCGGCTATTGTTTCGATTTTTCGGGAGCTTTGCATTCCTTTTCGACTTTTGCCGCGCTATGCGTCCGTAGAGACGATTCAGCAGGCAGGAAATGCGCTGGCGTCCGTGGCGCTAAATCCGGAGGAAGGACAATATCTTTCAGATGGGTTGGAAGAGTGTTTTCAGGTTCCCGGATTACATTTGAATCCGCCTGTCGGACTGAAAAATGTGCGGTCCTTCATCCTTCGCATCGCGGAACTGTATGGCTGTTCTTCAGCGGCTGAGGAGTATGTGGAAAGACAGGAAAGCATGCTGGATCGTGAATTAGGAGGGATATCGCTTGCTGGTAAGCGATTTTTCCTGGATGCACCGCTTCCTTTGCTTCCTGGTTTGCTGGAGACGATCCGGCATTTTGGAGGAGAGGTGGTTGGCTTGTCCGTTTTATCAGTGGATACGGAGAGCCGGGGCTATCTGGAAAAACTCCCGTCTCTGAATCCGGGGACAGCTGTCGTGGTAGCAAACGGGCAGCCGTTTGAAAAGGCGAACGTGATTGCGAAGCGGAAAGCAGATTACTATCTTTCGTATGGGGGAGAAGTAGCTTTTGCCGGAGAGATACCAGGCTGTATTCCGGTATCACTGGCGCATACCGCTATCCTTGGATATGAAGGGATTCGCCAGCTGATCGGCCGAATCCGTGATGCAGTGCCGTGGCCGCTGGAATCGCCGGAATTATACAAGAAATCATGGCTGCGTAAGAGCGCGAATTGGTATGTAAAACAGGAGGTAAAATAATATGGCTGAGGCAATCGCAAAACCTCGTTACGGATGTGCTCTGCATGGCGCCGTGCGTACATTGACCGCGATTCGCGGCGTCGTCCCAATCGTTCATTCCAATGCGGGCTGTGCGATCCAGGATGCTCTTGCTTCCAGGGCGGGAGGTTTTGGAAACGCACAGATTGCAGGCTGTGCGATTCCCGGAAGTGCCGTCCAGGAGCGCCATGTGATTTTTGGAGGAGCCTCCCGGCTGCGGGAACAGATCAAGAATTCTCTGAAAGTATTCAACGGGGAGCTTTATGTTGTTTTGAA
>JAJQGP010000016.1 GCA_021200475.1 Lachnospiraceae bacterium | reverse complement strand
TCCTCACCTCCGAAAAAACGCATAGCTTCGCCATCCTGTCCGTTTCGGGCAGGCTGAAAAACACATGACATCCTTTACCGGCAGCTGCGGCGGAGCGACATGCGGCCAGTAACTGGAATTTGTACCAGGAAGCGATATCCTTAAGTAAGACATTAAAGGAGTCCCTTTTTCCTGCTGAAATAAATGGTTTCAACTTGTAACTCGCATGAATTTTACATCACAACGTTCCTGCTGTCAAGATATGTAGCGGAACTTACCTGTTTTTTACGTTTTTACCACAAAATAATTTATTGCATATGCATGTAAAAGTAAATATACTTTTTTCCATCAGTGGTCAGATTCGTGGTCAGAATCTGACCACTTTTTTTGTGCGCAGAAGGCAGGCAGTTCGCGGCTTTCGCCGCCTTTGACGGTGGTCCGGATACGGAAATACTTAAACGCCGTCAGTGGTCAGATTCGTGGTCAAAATAAAGTTCGCAAAACAGAAATGCCTGTAAAACCGGCCACTTTCGGGCGAAGCTCTCTTAATGTCTTACTAAAGGATATTCCGGGGCCAAATTTTCCCGTCAAGCGACGTTTTTCATTGTAAAGCAGATAATACAAAATGAATATGGATATCAACTGTCGTCCCGAAAAACTCCTCTGAGAAATCGAATCCTTTTGTCCACCTGTTTCCTGCCACGCTGTATTACAGGCATCAGTGCATTTGCTGTTTTTAGCATCCATCGCTGTGTCGGCAGATGAATCCATCTGTATTTTTGAAACTCCGGGCGCAGGTCGTATTTCATTATCTTCTCACTCATTCTTTTCCTGTTTTTTCTCCGTGTTCATAAAGCACAATATACCTTGCACCCCAGGCATTACGATCTACACCCATAATGCTGAAGTTCATTTGAGGAACGTTTCACAGCAGTAATCCACAACTTTTTTCCAAAATAGTCTAATAAAAATTCCGGGAATGCACTCAAGATAAAAACTCTCCCGATTGCTATTTCCATGTTCTCCAGTTCAAGAATTTTTTGCGGAGTATCATCCGCTTTTAGCTTCTTCCAAAGCATATAAATATTTTGTCCTGCTGGAAGTGTAATAATCTTTACGTTATCATGAGCAAAGAATATCCGGATAATATTATTGATGATGACTGGTTCTCTGACTTCGCCTTCAACTATACAGACTTTACAGTTTTTTTCAGCCACTGAACGCACCTGCCTTATACATTTTTTGCAAATTGTGAGCTTGTCTCAATTTCTTTTCCGTCTTCTGAGAAAACGCTTTTATTTTATTATCCTTTATCTCAAAGTAGCAATCTGGTCTAAGAAGATCATTGCTCATAAGATCAGTATTGTGCGTAGTTGTGAAAATCTGAACTTCCGGAATCTCTATCAGGCATCTTTCTACATCCCTGGATAATTCAAAATGATAAAATGCGTCAAATTCATCTATGAATACAAATGATGCTTCCCGCATTTTAATATACCAATAATAAAACAGAGCCAGCGACCTGGTTCCGGTAGAAGCAACCTTGAAGAAATCAACATTCTGATTTTTAAACTTACAATACAGTGCTTTTTTGCCATCCACATCCTGGTCAAATAAATTGTAGTAAATATCATTTTGTTTTAGAAACGTTTCAAATTCTTTTGT
This sequence comes from Lachnospiraceae bacterium, assembly GCA_021200475.1. GTDB lineage: Bacteria > Bacillota > Clostridia > Lachnospirales > Lachnospiraceae > Choladousia. The sequence goes on along the minus strand of JAJQGP010000016.1, from coordinate 32,365 downwards.
TTTTCCACTGTTTATGATTCCTTCTGCTATGCTTTCGGTACCAGTCATAAAGCCTTCATATCCTTTGGTATCAAGGGAATAAAATAATAGCATACGTTCAATAAAATCAATAAATTTTTTGAAAATATTGTTTTCAACATTCTCTTCCAAAATAGAATTGCTATTTACATACTTTACTCTTGAAATTGGGCTTTCATTCTTAATAGATGCATTAAGGGTATCCGAACCAGCAAGCAGCGTAAATCCTTCATTTGTAGAAAAGTCATAATAAATCAGTTCTTTACCATCAATGGACAGACTCTCATAGAGAAGAACATTAACATCTGTTTTCTTGTATTTATATACAACCTCGTGATTATCAAATACAAATATATATTCAAATTCTGCAAATGACTTTCTCCCATCCAGATTCAAATAAAAACCAAGCCCTTGCGGAAGTTTATTTTTATCCGTCAAATGTGTGATAATATCAAAGATTGCGACTCCAAGATTGGACTTTCCGCTGCTATTTTTTCCGTAGATAATTCCCTTCGTAACACAACCATTCTGTATAACCTCAGGTATAAAACCATAATTACTCGGCATTCCAAGATCAAAAGTAATCTTCTCACGAAATCCTTTGAAATTTTCTACGCTAAACTTTTTTAACATAATGATCTCGTCCTCCTGCATGACTTTGATATTTGTATTATATTTCATACCGTAAAAAATATCAATATTTTCTGTATTTTTTCTACAGATAACCCGGAGCATAGTTACTGATCACAACCCTTTTCAAATAGAAAAAGCCGCCTCCGAAGAGACGGCCTCCGCTGTTCACCCATTACATCTGATAAAGTCCGACTTTTTTATAAACCTTTGAAACCATACGATCGGCGATCCGTGAAGCCTTCTCTGCTCCATCCTTCAGCACCTCGTTCAGGTAGGCCTTATCATTCATATATTTTGTATATTCTCCTTGGATCGGTGCGAGTGCATCCGAAACCACTTCACCTACAGCAGCTTTAAAATCAGCGTATCCCCTGCCGGAAAATTCATTCTCTATTTCCGACATGTCCTTGCCGGTAAAAACATGGTAAATGCTCATGAGATTGGATATGCCTGCTTTATTTTCCACATCATAGCGTACCGTTCCCTCTGAGTCGGTGACGGCCCTCTTGAACTTGCGGATGATCGTATCCTTGTCGTCATTCATCAAGACAAAACTATTGACATTCGGGTCGCTCTTGCTCATTTTTTTAGAAGGGTCGGCCAGGGACATAATTTTAGCGCCTTCTTTGGTGATGTATCCCTCCGGCAGATGAAAGGTAGGACTGTATAAATTATTAAATCTGTTTGCGACGGTCCGTGCCAGTTCCAGATGCTGGGTCTGATCCTGCCCCACTGGAACCAGGTCCGCATTGTATACCAGTATATCTGCTGCCATAAGCGCCGGATATGTAAAGAGGCCGCCATTGACATTGTCCGGATGGCTCAGGCTTTTATCCTTAAACTGCGTCATTCTGCTCAGTTCGCCAAACTGGCAGTTGCAGCACAGAATCCAGTTCAGCTGCGTGTGCGCCGGTACGTGACTTTGCACAAACAGGATGCTTTGTTTCGGATCAATCCCCGCTGCGAGCAGCATGGAAACTGCCTCACAGGTATGTGCTCTCAGCTGAGCCGGAACCTGGCGTACGGTAAGTGCGTGCAAATCTGCGACCATATATAAGCAGTCAAATTGATCCTGCAAAGCTGCCCAATTACGAATTGCGCCAATATAGTTTCCCAGTGTGAAGGAACCCGATGGCTGAATTCCAGATAAAATGCGTTTTTTCATGTCTTCACTGCTCATATTTTCTATTCTCCTTCGGTTTGATTTTATGACCCGTACGATTGATTATAGAAAAATCCATCCCTCTTGTCAATAGCTGCACAAAGCAAAATTGATACAGTTCCCGCCTCAGTGGCGGGAACTGGTTATGCTCACAACCCGGCCACGCACCTGCTGCGCTTTCACTCTTCCTTCGCCCATCCAAAGGAATAGCGCACGGCTTTCTGCCACCCCTTCAGGCGGCGAGCCATCTCCTCCGAAGACATGCGGGGAGTGAAGACGCGTTCCGTTTTCCAGTTTGCCTGAATGTCATCCTTATCATTCCAGTAGCCGACCGCGAGTCCCGCCAGATAGGCCGCACCCATGGCAGTCGTCTCAATACAGTTCGGGCGGTAAACATTTTGTCCAATGACATCTGCCTGGTATTGCATTAAAAAATTATTCGCGCTGGCACCGCCATCGACCTTGAGGCCGGAAAGCCGGATTCCGGCATCCTTTTCCATGGCGCGCAGGACGTCATTTGTCTGGTAAGCAAGTGATTCCAGCGTCGCGCGTACGATATGATACTTGTTTACACCACGCGTCAGGCCAACGATACAGCCACGCGCGTAGGGATCCCAGTAGGGAGCCCCCAGACCGGTGAATGCCGGTACAACGTAGCAGCCATTCGCGTCCGGCACCCGCTCCGCGATCCATTCGGTATCCGGCGCGGAATCGATCAGGCGCATCTCATCACGCAGCCACTGGATTGCGGCGCCAGAAACAAAAATCGAACCCTCCAGTGCATAGGTAACCGTTCCGCCGATGCTCCAGGCTATGGTCGTCACGAGGCCGCTCCTGGAAGCCACCGGTTCCCTGCCGGTATTCATGAGCAGAAATCCGCCGGTCCCGTAAGTATTTTTTACCTCACCGCGCGCAAAACAGGCCTGTCCAAAGAGCGCCGCCTGCTGGTCTCCCGCCGCGCCGGCGATCGGAATTTCACCGCCGAAATAAGAAGCGTCTGTCATACCATAAACATTGCTGGAGTCAGCGACACGCGGCAGCATACTTCTGGGAATGTCCAGAATCTGCAGAATTTCATCGTCCCACTCCAATGATTGAATGTTAAAAAGCATTGTGCGGGAGGCATTGGAATAATCTGTCACATGCACTCTGCCTTTGCTCAGCTTCCAGATCAGCCAGGTCTCCACCGTACCAAAAAGCAGTTGTCCAGCCTGGGCTTTTTCGCGCGCACCCTCCACATGCTCCAGAATCCAGTGAATTTTTGTTGCGGAAAAATAAGCATCCAGCACCAGTCCTGTCTTCTCACGGATGCGCTCTACAAGTTCCCCGTCTTCCGCCAGCTTATCACAATACTCCGCGGTTCGGCGGCATTGCCAGACAATGGCTCTGTATACGGGTATTCCCGTCTCTTTATCCCAGACAATCGCCGTTTCGCGCTGGTTCGTGATGCCAATCGCGGAAATATTCTGTGCAGTCGCACCGATTTTAGACATTGCCTCGACTGCCACACCGAGCAGCGTCGACCAGATCTCATCCGCATCCTGCTCCACCCATCCGGGTTTTGGAAAATATTGGGTAAACTCTTTCTGTGCGATGCTGCATGGATTTCCCCCATGATCAAACAGAATACACCGATTGCTCGTCGTGCCGGCGTCAAGTGCCATGATATACTTCTTCATTCGTCCTTTCCTCCTCATTCACGGGAATCAGCCGCCGCAAATCCGGCATTCCCCATCCCTGCTGATTCTGCGGATAACCAAGATCAGCCGCAGCTTCGCGCAGGCGCATTTTGACTTCCACATTTGTCAGCCATGGTTCTTTCTCCAGCAGCAGAGCGATCGCACCGGAAATGGCCGGCGCGGACATTGAGGTGCCGCTTTTGCTGCCATAATAGTGTCCATCTGACCAGAAAGCCGCGCAGGATACGATGCCGCTGCCAGGAGCCACGACCTCCGGCTTACAGATACAGTCTTTCGTGGGACCACAGCCGGAATAACCGGTTACCGAACCATTTCGGCGCCGAAAGCCATCCGAAGAACCCACAGTGATCGCCTTTTTACTGTTGCCCGGCACGGTAACGCTCATGGGAAGCGGTCCCCGATTTCCCGCCGCCACTACCACTACAAGCCCTGCATCCCAGGCCTCGTCTACCTTCTTCACCAGCAAACTGGCTCCGGCATCCAGCTCCCCCTTTGTACCTCCCGCAGAGAGATTCAGAATTCGGATCTGATAGCGGCGGATATTCGCGATCACCCAGTCAATCGCCCGCAGAATATCATCCATCTCACCCTCGCCGCGCCGATCCAGCACCTTCACCGGCAGCAGACGGCAGGCCGGAGCGATCCCCCGATATCGGCCGCCGCCGCAGCGTCCGTCTCCACCGATAATCCCCAGCACATGTGTGCCATGGGAAGCATCATCGTAGCAATCCTGCCGCCCACTTACAAAATCCGCAAAGCCGCAGATCCGTCCGTAAAAATCCGGATGACCTGCGGCCGCACCGCTGTCCAGAGAACACACCGTCACATTTTTACCCAGAATTCCTGCCTGGTGAATCTCGTTCGCATGCAAAAGCGCCCTCATGCGTTCCATGCGGTGTGCCTCCCCGCCCAGTCTTAATCTATCTTATGACAGACTCTTTTTTTCGTTCCCTTTCACAAAAGATCGGCAGACTGTATCAAAAGGTTACGGATCATTGGCCGGTGAAACCGTCATGGATTCAGGAATTCATATACGAGTGCCGATATCTCCTGAATCAGTGTCTCGGCATTGCCGACTCCCATTTCCTCCACACCTGTCGACATCACACAGAGAATATAATCGGTCTCCTCACCAAAGACAATCGCTACGTCATGCGACTCATCATCCGTGTCGCCCGTCTTGTTTGCAACCTCGATCCCATCCGGCACCCCCGCGGGAATCTTCGTGGTAACATCCTGCTGCAAAAGCAAATCGAGCATGTCCATAGAATCCGCAAAAGAAACACATTCCCCATTATAAATCGCCTCAAGAAGTGCCCCGCAGTCTTCCACCGTCGTATGATTCGTACCCTCTCCCGTCGTCTCATAGCTCGAATCGGAGGGATGCAGTGTCGTATAAACGCCGGTATCCGCAAAGGCATTCTCTGCGATATAAGAATTGACAAAGCGGCATCCCGTCGTAAAGCTTCCGCTGCTGCTGTGAAGATGGACCAATTCATTATAAGACTCATTCCGTGAAAATACAATCATCGTATACAGCCGGTCCTCGATTACAGAAGCGGCCGTGGTCTCATCCGTATGATTGATCGTACAGTAATTCGAGATAATATCATCCATATTTTCATAGCAGGACATCATCACAAAAAGCTTAATCAGGCTGGCAGCATACATACTCTCATTATTAATTGAAATGGATTCGTCTGCATTCAGGTCCTTCACATAAACACTCCAGGTACCGGATACAGAATCAGCCCCTATTTTCGCCTCAATCAGATCGGAAAGCTCCTCATAATCAAACGACAAAGTGTCTGCCGCCGTTGTCTCAGTCTCACTTTCCGTTTCTGCCCCATCCGTCCCGGATGCAGAATCCATCACAGAATCCGTATTCCCTTCTGTCTCTGTCAGAAGCACTTCCGAGAGACCCCCATCGTAATTCTGCAGCCGGTGAATCAACAGTCCGATTCCCGCAGAAAACAGTACGATCGCGATCACAAGAATCCCGATGCGAATCTGCATCCTCCGGACTCTCCGCTCTCTCTCGAGCTGCCGATTCAGTCTGTGCCATTCTTCACTCATACATATGTCCTCTTTCTATGTACAATTGACGTAACTGTTCCATGCCTTCTCAGCTGCAGCCTGCTGTTCTGAATCGTTACGTTTTATGAAAGTAAATCATACGCCACAGATTAATACAGTAATAAGAATCGGCTGTGAACGAGGTGTGTTTTTTCAGTGAACGGGCAGAGCGGATAAAAGAAGAATATCCCGCCTGGAAACCCAAGGCGGGATCGTTTGAATTATCTCTGATTATCCGAACCGGTCGGATATTCTTACCCTCAGTCTGTGCTGAAAAGATTTTTATTTACATAGCCAACTGTACCATTATAGCTGATCTTATACCAGCGGTCTGTATAGCCAATCGCCGTAACCTCCGTATCAGAAGCAATGGTACCGATAATCTCGCCATCCTGAGAAGGTTCGGAACGCATATTCGCGCCGGCCGTTGCACGAATCGTGAACTCCTCTGCATAAGTCTCTACCCCATACTCAAGATCAATCGCAGAAGTATCCGTAGTGGTCGTCGAAGCATCCGTCTCAGACGCGGTCGTATCCGTACCGTCCGTCGAGGCATCCGTCTCAGACGCGGTATCCGTTGATGTACCTACAAATTCCTTATACACATAGCCATTCGACTCATAGTCGTCCACTGATACCATGTACCAGTTTGTCGTAGCACCTACCACACTGATCTGGTCGCCGCTCGCAAAACTGGTGAAAATCTCCCCGTCTGTCCCTGGCTGTGACCGCACATTCAGATCATCCAGCGCATACATCACGTGTATCGTGTCATACTCTACCAGAGACGCTGTCTCCTCCTCAACGGTCGTATCCGTTGTATAAGTCTGCGGCTCCGTCTCTGTCTCGGTCTCCGTCTCTGTCTCTGTTTCGGTCTCCGTCTCGCTTTCCGTCTCGGTCTCAGTTTCCGTCTCTGTCTCGGTCTCCGTCTCAGTCTCGCTTTCGGTCTCGACGGTTTCCTTCTTCAGCTGGTCACAGCCTGTCACTCCAAGCGACATCGAGCAGCACACCAAAAGTGCCAGGAGCCATTTTTTGCTCTTGTTCATCATAAAACAATCCCTCCGTTACCTTATTTATACTCTTCCTCTAAGATGTGAAAACAGTGTTTTTATCATACCACCCTGATCTTAAAATAGCAAGGGGAAACACATTTTTTTAACTTTTTGTTTCGTTTTTGCTTTCCTTTTTTTCTCATCTGGCATCGTCCAGTATCTGCGTCGCGCTGAATATGGAGGAGAAATAACTCGGGTAATTCTCCAGAATATAGCCTGTGATGGAGCGGCGGGTCTGCCGCAGATAGGTCTGGCTCACCGAAAGATAATCATCCGATGCCCACAGCCCGACCAGATAGAGATATCCCTCTCCAGTCAGGAAAACCGACTCATCCGATGTGTATGTCACCTCAGAGCCATACGGATAAATCAGCGTATCACAGTCTCCAATCAGACTTCCAATGGTCTCCTGCCACTGTGTAATATCTTCTGTCAGCTCCTCATAGGTCATATCGCTCATATAAGAATAGCTGTAGCCCTGCGAAGCAAAGGTCCACCCATCCTCCTTCAGCTTTGCGGCAATCTGCGATACGGTATCGGCATTGCTCTCCCACGCTGCGTCAGAATCCTCCTCCACATCGTATCCAAACGCGCCATATTTTCCGGACAGACCGATAATGCCGCGCGCGCCCTGATAGGAAAAATCCGGATGCGACTCTATAAAATGCTCCAGCAGAGGAACGACATCATATGTCCCTGTCCGGGTCACACCATCCGCATCCGTATACACAGCCGCCACTTCCCCATCCGAATCGAGTACCAGTCTGGTAGCCACTCCATCCCCACTGCGCACACTTGCGTAGTTCAGGTTCTCCACGGAAAGAACCAGAGGCTTCCGATCCTCCGGCAGCATCAGAGTCGCCGCAGTCAGCGTAATATCCCCAAATCCATCGTCTGACTCTTCCGCCAGATCGTGAATATCAATCAGAACATATCCATTCGTATAGAGCTGCTCCAAAATCCCCTCAAATTCACTGATCGTGATCAGATTCTGACGGTAGGTCTCCGCATAAGAGTCCCCGTCAAAAGCCAGATCGGTATCCACAATCAGATTTGGAAAATTGAGATGGAGCACTTCTCCTTCATATGCTACCAGTGCATCCAGCTTTTCCTGATATTGAGTAATCGCTTCTTCGGCCCGCTCGTCCCCTTCGAGCGACTCGGTTCCCTCAAGCAGCGCGATCGCTTCCTCATACCAGTAGCCTTCCGCAAGAGCCTCAGCCTCTTCCAGTATCTCTACCCGTTCCGCCTCAAGTGTCTCCTCTGCTTCCTCCTCTTCACGCTCCGCCTGCATTTTCGGAGTCTCGACCGGCGAGTTGTTTTCATATTCTCCCACCGTGCCAATACTCTCTGCGATCTGATAATTAATCACGCTTCTGGAGCATCCGCCCGCTCCCAGTACCGTAACCCCGGCGAGCAGAATCACCTGTATCAATCGTCTTCTTCCCGACATTGCCTGTTCCCCTTTATCTCTCCATATCCCCTGAACCAGTTTCAACCGCACGACGTAAGGCAGGAAAAGCCATGACTGCAAAGCATCTCTTCCGTCTCATCCATTTCCTCCGCGTTCAGAATCAGAATCGGCTGTTCTCCGCTGCTCCCGAAGGAAGAATAGAAATAATTGATATTGACATTTCCATCCTGTACCGCCTGTAAAATCGCCTCCATATCGCGCTGCACCTCCTGTGCCTCCATAGCGATGGCAATCACTTCACACTCCTTTACGACAAATCCTGCCTTCGTCAATTCCGCAAGCGCCGCATCCGGCTGATTCACAATCATGCGAACAATCCCAAACTCCGGCGAATCAACCGTAGAAAAACCGCAGACGCGAATATGATTCTCCCGCAAAACCGTCGTCATCTGCCATATGACACCTTTTTTGTTTTCCACAAACGCTACAATCTGTCTGATCATCCAATCTTCCCCTTTTCTCATCTGTAAATATATAAGTGGCGCAGATAGCTTCAGCTGTCAATATTTCGTTTGCGCCTGTGCGCATATTATACACGGCAATTTCCGCATATGCAAGTGATTGCCTGCGCGCCGCCGCCTTAATTTTGTATTTTTTTCTTAAGGTTGTCGGACTTTGCTTTACTTTTCGACTTTTTTTCTTATACTGAAGGTACTAATGTTATCAATTTTAAGGGGGGAAGTTCTTTTGTATGCCAGAAGATTCATTTCAGTCTTGACAGCTGCTCTCGCTGTCGGTATCTGCGTTTTTATTACCTATATCAGCCGTGATGTAGAGGTTACTTCCTTGGCGATCAATCTGGGATTTCTTGCGGTGATGCTCCTCGCGATCCTGGCCTCGTTTTTTACCGGGCTGCTCCGTCTCATGAATATCAGCAAAGGTCTGAAGCACGGGGCTGAGACGATTCGCACTTTGGCGCCGGAAGAGGAGATGCGTCTGCCGGAAGGTTTCTTTGGAAACGAGTTTCTGGATAAATGTTACTCAGAATATCGCGACCTGGAGAAAAAGCACCCGGACGGTTCCTGTGATATCCGTGATTTTATCAATGAAGACGTGATTGAGACCTGCGTACATCGTTCTATCCTGGAGTTAATTCCGGATATTCTTGCAAGTCTTGGCATTCTCGGTACCTTTATCGGACTGGTGCTTGGCCTGCGCAGCTTTGACCCATCCGGCTACGAGCAGATGGCCGATTCTGTTTCGCCGCTGATTGACGGTATTAAAGTGGCTTTTGTCACATCGATCTACGGACTTGCTCTTTCGCTTCCGTTTTCCTTTAATCTGCGCAGTGAGCTGGCGGAGATGGAAAATAACCTCGATCTTTTCACAGATACGTTTTATCTGTATGTACGTCCCAGCCATGAGGTCGATTCTGCCGCGCGTCTCCTGGAGCAGAAAAAGAGTCAGGAGGATCTCACAAATGACCTGACGCAGATCTTTGTGGAGCAGATGACAAAGAGCTTTGAATTGTCTATCACTCCGGCTTTCGGACAGATGACAGACGCGATCAATCAGATCGTAGAAGGCTTTACACGGACACAGGAAGAATCCGTTGCACAGATCTGTGGAACGATTATCAACGATATCCATGCGGATCTGGATGACTCCTTCCGCCGGATCGGTCAGTCCGCACAGCAGCTGGAAAAAACACAGGCAAGCTATATGGACTTCATGGACCGCTCCATGGCACGTCTGCAGCAGACCTTCACGGATCTGCAGGATCATCTGGAAAAATCCGAGCAGTACAATGAGCAGACTCTCTCGAAGCTGACGCAGGCGCAGCAGGAAGCATTCCGCATCAATGAGGAGCAGAAAGCCACTTACCAGGAATACATTCGTTTCATGTATCAGTCGATTGAAAAATACTCCGATGTCTGGGAGGAGAACAGTGTCCGGCTTCAGGAATATTCTGATGAAATCTCCAAAATGGGACCTGTACAGTCCAATCTGGAGATTCGCAGGGATATCGCCGACCTGTCCGAACAGTTGAAGGAAATCAGCAAACAGCAGGCGCTCTCACAGGATCTGTCCGGAAATCCGGAAGAGTCGGAGCAGCTTTTGCAGGAGATCATGAAGAAGCTGAACCAGCTTGAAAAGCAGACCGCCGAGCCCGTCCTGTTCCGCCGGAAAAATAAGAGGTGATAAGGCATGCGGGGAAAACGGAAAAAAAATTATGAGGGGCATAACGTCTGGCGTTCCTATTCCGACATGATGGCCGGACTTTTACTGCTCTTTGTGCTGGTTATGTGCATCTCTTTCATGCAGGCGCAAAAGAATTATCAGGAACGTCTCGCGGAAGAGTCCGCTCACGCGGAAACCACCAGTCTGCTGCAATCTCAGTTAGAGGAGCAGCAGGCATTGTTAAATGAACAGGAATCTGAGCTGGATGAACAGGCTGCGCTCCTGGCATCGCAGCAGACCGATCTCGACGAACAGAGTGCGCTCGTCGCTTCTCAGCAGGAAAGTCTCGATGCGCAGAGCGCACTGCTTGCCCAGCAGGAGGCCGAGCTGGAGGAACAGCAGGCACTGGTTGCCTCCCAGCAGGCCGAACTCGATGCGCAAAGCGCTCTCGTTTCTTCCCAACAGGCCGCCCTGGAAGAACAGCAGCTGAAAATTGAACAGATTATCGGTGTCAAGGCCGATCTGATCGCTGCCCTGAAGGAAGAATTTGATGCGCAGGACCTGATTGTCACAATTGATGAATCCGATGGCTCCATTGTCCTGGATTCGAGCGTCCTGTTCGGTTTTAATGAATACACGCTGACAGAAGAAGGGCAGACATTGCTCGGGCAGATTCTTCCTATCTACTGTTCTGTGCTGATGTCAGATGAATATTATGACTACCTCGCAGAAATCCGGATTGATGGATATACGGATACGACCGGCACCTATTATTCGAACCTTCAGCTTTCCCAATCGAGAGCTTTCGCGGTAGCCGCCTATCTGCTCGAGCTGGGCACCATCTCCTCCTCCGATCTGGAAAAGCTGGAAGAAAAGCTCTCCGTCAACGGACACTCCTGGGCGGATCCGGTCTACGCCGAGGACGGCTCGATTGACGCAGACGCCTCCCGCCGGGTTGAGATCAAATTCAGCCTCAAGGACGAGGATATGATCAATGAGTTAAAGGAAATTCTGGATGAATCAGCCGCAGCCACAGAGACGGAAGAAACCGATGCGGCCTCTGCTGCGGAGGAAACGGATGCCTCAGAAAATGGCAGTTCCGGGGAAGACGTTGCCGGAAATGAAGCCACGTTACAGGTCACACCCTAACCAGATTTACGTTATTTAAATATCTACAGGTGTGACCTATAACGGCATCTGGCCAACTAAAATCGCTTCGCGATGGGCCAGATGCTTGCTGTCTCTACGTTTTCGCCCCTGACCACGCAGCAAGTGCGTGGTCGGGGTGTGAACAGTAATGAAGCCAGCCGTGATGAGGATATCATTCAGGTAGAATAAATGAATTATAATACCCGGAATGGAGACAAGCTCCTTTCCGGGTATCTTTGTGATACGTGATTTTAGTGACTCTTTTCCTTACGTGCGCTGGCAACGGTCTGCTCTCTACTTCGCTTCCTTTTCCTCCTTCACGATCCGGATGTGCACATCCCGCAGCTGCTTCTCTTCTACCTCTGCCGGAGCGCCCATCATCACATCCTGCGCGTTCTTATTCATCGGGAATGGAATAATCTCCCGGATACTCTCTTCACCGGCAATCAGCATTACCATACGGTCTACGCCCGGAGCAATCCCCGCATGTGGCGGAGCTCCATAGCAAAATGCGTGATACATGGCCGGGAATTTCGCTTTTACATCTTCTTCGCCAAGTCCGACAATATTGAATGCCTTGATCATGATCTCCGGGTCGTGATTCCGAACCGCACCAGAGGACAGCTCCACACCATTGCAGACCAGGTCATACTGGTACGCCAGAATTTCAAGTGCCTTCTCCTGATTCTCTGCCGCTTCCTCCAGTGCTTTTAAGCCGCCCTGCGGCATGGAAAACGGATTATGGCAGAATTCCAGTGCGCCGGATTCTTCGCCAATCTCGTACATTGGAAAGTCGACAATCCAGCAGAATTCATAGCTTTCCTTATCCATATAACCCTCAAAGCGAGTTCCAATCAGCTTCAGCAGAACACCGGCACCCTTCTGGGCGGCTCCGCGGCTGCCCGCGGCCAGTGCCACAAAATCACCAGGCTTCAATCCGAGTGCCTTTGCCACCTCATCCTTCCGCTCTTTTACAAATTTCGAGATGCCGCCGACCAGCTCGCCCTGCTCGTCAAGACGGAACCAGTACGCCTTCTGTCCGCTTTGTACCTCCGCATCTGCACACAGCTTGTCAATCACCTTTCTGGTGCCAGTGAAATCGGAAGCCACAACTGCCTTTACAATCTGTCCGGCAAACGGTCCAAAGCCACAGTCCGCAAGTACCTCCGTCGCGTCCTGTACTTCCAGATGAATTCTTAAATCCGGCTTATCCGTGCCATACCGCTCCATGGCATCCAGATACGCGATCCGTTTGAATGGCGGTCTGGATGCCTTCTGGTAAATGCCGTAGCGGGAAAAAATCGGCGGCAGCACATCTTCCAGTACCGCAAATACATCCTCCTGGTCCGCAAACGCCATCTCCATATCCAGCTGATAGAATTCTCCCGGAGAGCGATCCGCACGCGCATCCTCGTCACGGAAGCACGGCGCGATCTGGAAATAGCGGTCAAAGCCGGATGCCATCAAAAGCTGTTTGAACTGCTGCGGAGCCTGCGGCAGTGCGTAAAACTTGCCCGGATGATTTCTGGACGGCACCAGATAATCCCGCGCGCCCTCCGGGGAAGAGCAGGTCAGAATCGGCGTCGTAATTTCCATAAAATCATGCGCGATCATACTGGCGCGCAGATCAGCCACAATTTTGCTTCTGAGCACAATCTTTTCCTTCACCGCCGGATTTCGCAGATCCAGATAGCGGTATTTCAGGCGGAGGTTCTCATCTGCCTCTTTGGAATGATTGATCTGAAACGGCAGCTCATTGTACTGGCATCTGCCAAGCAGTTCTATTTTCGCCGGAACTACTTCAATTTCACCGGTCGGAAGCTTCTCATTTTTGCTGCTGCGCTCACGGACAGTGCCTTCCACTGAAATCGTCGACTCATAATTCAGAGCCGAAAGCTGCTCCATGATTTCTTCCGTTTCCACCACTACCTGCGTAGTCCCGTAAAAATCTCTCAAAATCAGAAATCCCAAATTTTTACTTACCTTACGGAGATTCTCAAACCAGCCGACCAGCTTCACCTGTGCGCCGGCATCACTCAGTCTTAATTCTCCGCAATTATGTGTTCTTCCCTGCATGTTCCTGTTTCCTCTCTGTAATTTATAAAAAACGTAACTATTCAGAACAGCAGACCGCAGGTCTACGCTTCGCTTCGGTCTGAACTGTTACAAAAACGATTTTTAGTCGTTTGCTTTCATACGATTCCGATTAAAATTGATCAGACAGCCTGCTTTGACGATCTCGATCTCATTTTCTGTCATATCTGTGATGTAGAGAGAAATCTCATTTACACTCCCGGTCTTTTCTCCACAGGTCTTCGCGGAAGCTTCCCCGGAAATCTCTTCCTGACGGATCACATATGCCTTAATATCCTTGCGGTCTCCATCAAGAGCCGCTTTTACATCCGGCACATAGATGTAATCGCCGACCTCAAAGCACGGCTCCTCTTTCATCTGGAACGGCAGCATCCCCCAGTTCATCACGTTGGAACGGTAACGCTTTGTAGCGTATTCACTGCAGATATTCGCAAGTCCGCCAAGCACTCTCTGGCAGCTCGCCGCCTGCTCCCGTGCGGAACCATCCCCCGGTTTCACACAGTAAATCACGCTGCCGATCTCGATGTCGGCCGGATCCACATCCGGATTCACTGACTGAACCTGCGCAATCGTCGCCGCAAGAGAAGCATCCAGAGCCATCGCCTCCTCCATATTTGCTGTAAGGCGTGTCCGTTCAAGCCGGTCTGTTTCCTTTGCCTTTCCCACATACGCCGGATCGCGCCGGGAGAGAGCAAACTCCGCCAGGCCGAGCGGATTCGAGCGGTAGGAGGACGTCTCGCCGGAAGGAATCAGCTCATCCGTCGTCGTCACCTTATCCATAATCTTAGAACATACGCGCAGCAGAATATGGTCTGACAGCGCTTCCATCTCCGGCCAGTCCTTGATATTCGGGCCATAGACAAGCTCTGCATCCGGCTCTGCCTTCTGGAATCCCTGGTATACCCGTACGCGGTAAGCACTGTCGTCATAATGGTACTCCGGCAGAACCCCTGTTTTTCCGTTCTGGGCCGCCAGACGTCCTTCTTCGTACAGCTCTTCCGCGAACTGCTCCGCCGAAGTAAGCACACCGCCGTTTGCAGCCGTCGCCGCAATCGAACGCGCATCCATCAGAGCAACAGCGGAAAGCTGACCCACACCCGGCTTAGAACCTTCACGGTTTGGGAAATTCCGGGTAGCATGGCGAATGCTCAGGCAATTGTTCGCCGGGGTATCGCCTGCGCCAAAGCATGGTCCGCAAAATGCGGTCTTAACCGTCGAGCCTGCAGCCATCAGCGTTGAAATCGCCCCCTTCTGCACCAGGTCCATAAATACCGGCTGAGAAGACGGGTAAACCGCCAGCGTAAACGCGCCATTTCCAATGCTTCTGCCCTTCAGAATCTGCGCAGCCTGCATCAGATTCGAGTAGCCGCCGCCTGCGCAGCCCGCGATAATGCCCTGCTCCACATGAACCTTTCCATCCACAACCTTATCCGTCAGGTGGAAATCCACGGTTGTATTCTCTGTAAGCGCTGCCGCACTCTTCTCCACCTCACGCAGGATGTCTCCCGGATTTGCAAGGAACTCGTCGATCTCGTACGCATTGCTCGGATGGAATGGAAGCGCGATCATCGGCTTAACGGTGCTTAAATCCACATAAACCAGGCCATCGTAATACGCAACATCCGCCGGATTCAGCTCGCGGTATTCCTCCCCGCGTCCATGCTGTGTCAGATAGGCTCTTGTATCTTCATCAGTCCTCCAGATCGAGGAAAGACAGGTCGTCTCCGTTGTCATGACGTCAATGCCATTGCGGTAATCGGTTGTCATGGACGCAACTCCAGGGCCTACAAACTCCATCACTTTATTCTTTACATATCCATTTTTAAATACCGCTCCAATAATCGCCAGCGCAATATCCTGAGGACCAACGCCTGGATTCGGCTGTCCGTCAAGATAAATCGCTACCACGCCCGGATAAGCAACATCATAGGTATCGCGCAGCAGCTGTTTTACCAGCTCGCCGCCGCCCTCACCGACTGCCATCGTGCCGATCGCACCGTAACGTGTGTGTGAATCAGAGCCAAGAATCATTTTCCCGCAGCCGGCCATCGTCTCGCGCATATACTGGTGAATGACTGCAAGATGAGGCGGTACATAGATTCCGCCGTATTTTTTCGCCGCAGAGAGGCCGAACACATGATCATCCTCATTAATCGTGCCTCCGACTGCGCACAGAGAATTATGACAGTTCGTCAGAACATATGGAATCGGAAATTTTTCCATGCCGGAGGCTTTTGCGGTCTGGATAATGCCGACAAATGTGATATCATGAGAAGTCATCGCGTCAAAACGAATCTTCAGATGCGACATATCGTCCGAAGTATTGTGCGCTTTCAGAATCGAATAGGCAATAGTGCCCTTCCGGTCTTCCTCTTTGTCCGGCTGCTTTCCACAGACAGCCTGAACCTTCTCCCTGTCCTCTTCCGCCACGATCTCGGTGCCGTGGATCAGCCATGCTCCATTTTCGAATAATTGAATCATAATCTCCCGCCTTTCTTCTCTGTGGTGGTTGCGCCCGCCAGCAAAATCTGTCTGCGCCGACCGGTTCTCAGTCCGGATCCCCGTTCTGCCAGATAATGATTCCCCTCTGGAAACGTTCAGACCTGTTTCCTTCGGAGAAAGGATCCGACAAGCCACATTCTATCACCTTTGCTTTCATTCCACAACATTTTTTCATGAACCGTAATTCCTTATTTTTTTTGCTGTTTTCCAACAAATTTCCGCAAATTCACTCTTGTATTGAACAATAAAAAATGCTAGACTTTACGGTACGAATACGGCTTAATGAAGAAGAGATTTGTGTCTGCAGCGAGCTGTCAGACATCGTTTTTATAATCTATAAAACTGCATATGAGGGGTTTTTATGGTAAATTCATATATACGAACAATCGAATTTGAATATGAGAAGGTCAGCAAACACTGGCTGAACATCCATACCACCATCAGCATCGGCCTGACGATCGCCTCCTTTTTATTGGAGCTGATCATATTTTTTGTTCTGGATCGGCTCGATATGGTGGGCACCACTCTTCCAACCTACATGATACGATACCTGATCATCCCCACCGGACTCAATCTTCTGATTCTTCTGGTGATTTTGCTGACTCGAAAAACGTATCCGAAAAGACTGACTCTGCAGACTTATGTTGTATCTCTCGGACTGGTAGCGATGTGCTTTGTATTGTTTACCATACACAGCATCTTCCCCTCCCTCTACTTTCTGTTCGCGATCCCGCTGATGTTCTCCTGCCTGTATGGGAATTACCTGCTGACTACAGTGACGGCCATCTGTGTCCTCATTGCCAGGGTCGTCGGCGACGTCGTAATTGTCTGGGACTCCGACAAATATCTGCTGGCAGATTATGGGTACAATTCGGTGAATTTTGCCCTCTCCATCCTGATTCTGGTCGGCTTTTACATCTCCTGCATGGCTCTGATCTATTTTGAACAGGAAAAAAATCACGCGGCAATCAAAAAGGAGATTGAGCGTGTCCAGTATCGTCAGGGCATGATCATCGACCAGCTGACTTCTCTTTACAACCGCACCGCTCTCGATGAGGTGCTGGCGCACCTGAGCGAAAACGATGCAGGCCTTGTCTGTGCTATGCTGGATATTGATCATTTTAAGGAAGTCAATGATACGCTTGGTCATCTGATCGGCGATGATTACCTGAAGCAGTTCGGCTGCATACTCCGAAATGAATGTGCACAGCACCTGGTTTTCCGCTATGGAGGCGACGAATTCTGTATCCTGTTTACCGGCGTTTCTCTGGAAGAAGCCGGGATCATCTGCAGACGAATCTACAGAGAATCATCCAAAATCCTGGAACCGGGCCGTACCCGCCATACTGCGGCTGCGAGCTATGGTCTGACCGTATATCAGTCTGGCCAGACCGCCAATGAACTGATTCAGGCGGCAGATAAGGCTCTGTACGCGCAGAAAAGCAAACGCAAAGACAAAAATGACGACCGCCGTTAACCGCTCACAACCGGGTGCGTGTTCCCTTCGTATCTCTCGATGCGACACGCAGCTTTGTCAGGCTGACCATCCTGTCCTTATACGGCACTTCTTTTCTCTCTTTCTCCGCACCCTTTTCGATCCAGTACACTTCCGCAACGGTGTCGCCCTCGGCAAGCTTCATCCCGCGCACACCGACAGCGGTCTTTTTCTTAGTCGGGATTTCCGATACCGGAAATCGCAGAAAGAACCCGTTTTCCGAAGCCAGCACCACATGCGCGTTTTCAGATGCAGCATATACCGTAAGCAGCTGATCGCCTTCCTGCAGTTTTGTCGCGGCAGTTGTACGCTTTGACACATCAAATTCAGTTCCTTCCACCTGCTTCACCATCGCCTGTTTTGTCACAAATGTAAGCACGGTCTCCCGGATGTCATTCATCGAAAAGACGCCGATAAAGTTTTCCTCGCTGCTGTTGTAATTGCACAGATTGTCGACCGGCGTCCCCTTCGCCCGAAATTTGCCAAACGGCACATCCTGCATTTTCAGCAAATGCACCTTACCGCTGTCTGTAAAGATACAGATGCGGTCGGTATTCAGGCAGTGAAGTACATACTTGCTCTCCGCGTCCGCAGCTTCCCGGTTATGTTCATAAACACTCTCTTCAATTGCACGCACATAGCCAAAGCGGTCCATCAGAAATACCACCGGCAGTTCCTCGATCTTTGTCTCCTCCAGCACAATCTCCTCCGCATTTTCAATCGCGGTTCGCCTTGGACGGCCAAATTCTTTTTTCAAAGCATCCAGTTCTTTGATAATCACCTTTGCCATCGAATCGTAATTGTTCAGAATATCTTTATAAGAAGCAATGTTCTTCTGCGTCTGCTCGTGCTCCTGCATCAGCACCTCGATCTCCAGACCGATCAGCTTATACAGCCGCATGTCCAGAATCGCATTTGCCTGCGGCTCCGTGAAATTTAGCTTTGCCGCCATTTTACGCGATTTTTCGGTCTTAAAACGGATGCCCTCCGTGACACCATGCACGAGACATTCCTTCACCTGTTCCCGGCTGCGGCTTCCCCGCAGGATCTCGATGATCAGGTCAATGATATCGCAGGCGCGGATCAGTCCTTCCTGAATCTCACTCTTTTTTTCTTCCTTGTCAAGCAGATTTTTGTATTTCCGGGTCGTCAGCTCAAACTGAAAATCAATATTGTAATCCAGAATTTTCCGCAGGCTGAGCGTTTCCGGACGGCCGTCCGCAACCGCCAGCATATTAACGCCAAACGTATCCTGCAGTCTGGTCTTTTTGTAAAGCAGATTTTTCAGCTTCTCCACATCCGCGCCGCGGCGCAGCTCCAGCACAATGCGAATCCCGCCTTTGGCGGACTGGTTGGAAATATCGATGATGTCGTTCGTCTTCCGAGTCTCTACAAGCGCAGCGACCTCATTTAAAAATTTGCCGATATTCGCGCCGATCATCGTATACGGTATCTCGGTGATCACCAGGCGCTCTCTCCCGCCCTTGACCTGCTCCACCTCCACACGGCCGCGCAGACGAATTTTCCCCTGTCCGGTCTCATAAATCTGCAAAAGCTCATCCTGATTGACGATAATACCGCCAGTCGGAAAATCCGGACCCTTGATGTATTTCATCAGGTCCGCATTGGTCAGCTTATTGTTTTTGATCAGCGCCTTGAC
Source organism: Lachnospiraceae bacterium (assembly GCA_021200475.1). Classification (GTDB taxonomy): domain Bacteria; phylum Bacillota; class Clostridia; order Lachnospirales; family Lachnospiraceae; genus Choladousia. The sequence goes on along the minus strand of JAJQGP010000016.1, from coordinate 13,229 downwards.
TGCATCAATCACCTCTGACAGATTGTGCGTCGGAATGCTCGTCACCATACCGACCGCAATGCCATCCGCGCCGTTTACAAGCAGATTCGGAATCCGCACCGGGAGTACCACCGGTTCCTTCTCCGTCTCATCAAAGTTCGGGCCAAAGTCGACCACATCCTTATCCAGGTCTGCCAGGAACGCCACCTGGGTAATCTTCTGAAGCCGCGCCTCCGTATAACGCATGGCGGCTGCGCCGTCGCCTTCAATCGAACCAAAATTGCCGTGTCCGTCGACCAGAGCCAGTCCCTTTTTAAAATCCTGTGCCATCACGACCAGCGCATCATAAATCGAACTGTCTCCGTGCGGGTGATACTTACCCATCGTATCACCGACAATACGCGCACACTTCCGATATGGGCGGTCATAGCGGATGCCCAGTTCATACATATCGTAAAGGGTGCGGCGCTGTACCGGTTTTAAGCCGTCCCGCACATCCGGCAGCGCGCGGGCGATGATTACGCTCATCGCGTAATCGATGTATGATTTCTGCATAATCTCGGAGTATTCTGCCCCGATGATCTGTTCTCCCATGTCCTCCTCCTTGGCCGTAGCAACCACAAAATAGAAAGGAAGACCGTGCGGATTCATCCGCAACGGGCTGGATTTCTATTTTTGAATGGAGATGCACTTCTCCAAAGGAGGAGGGCATCCCCATTCAGCCACAGACATATGACGCGTAAGCGGCATATAGCCTGCAAAGCAGGCGGTCTGCGGCCTGGTTGCTATAATTCAATTCATGATTATACATCCAGCAGCGCATCCTGCGCGTGCTCATAGATAAATTCCTTGCGCGGCGGCACCTCTGTGCCCATCAGCATCGCGGTAACGCTGGACGCAAAGCGCGCGTCCTCGATCTCCACGCGCTGCATGACACGGGTTTCCGGGTTCAGCGTCGTCTCCCAGAGCTGCTCCGCATCCATCTCCCCGAGACCCTTATAACGCTGCAGGGTAAACGGCGCTTTGTGGGTTTTGCGGTATTTTTCCAATGCCTTGTCATCGTAAAGATACTGCTCTTTTCCTTTGGAAGGAATGACCTTATAGAGCGGCGGCATGGCGATATAAACATGCCCTTCATAGATCAGCTCCGGCATGAAACGGTAAAACAGGGTCAGCAGCAGCGTGCTGATGTGTGCGCCGTCCACATCGGCATCGGTCATGATAACGATTTTATCATAGCGCAGCTTTGAAATATCAAAATCATTTCCATAGCCCTCCGAAAAGCCGCAGCCAAAGGCATTGATCATGGTCTTAATCTCTGCATTCGCGAGGACCTTATCGATGCTGGCTTTTTCGACATTCAGAATTTTCCCGCGGATTGGCAGGATTGTCTGGAAATTGCGGTCGCGGGCCGTCTTCGCGGAACCGCCGGCAGAATCTCCCTCTACAATAAAGATCTCACAGATGTTGGCGTCCCGGCTCTCACAGTTCGCGAGCTTGCCGTTGCTGTCAAACGAATACTTCTGCTTCGTCAGAAGATTCGTCTTCGCGCGTTCCTCCGTTTTACGGATCTTCGCCGCCTTTTCTGCGCAGCCAAGGATGTTTTTCAGCGCATCCAGGTGCTTATCAAAATAGCGTACAATCTCATCACCGGCTACCTTTCCGACTGCGCGGGCGGCATCCTGATTGTCCAGCTTTGTCTTTGTCTGCCCCTCAAAGCGCGGGTCCGGATGCTTGATCGAAACCACCGCAGTCATACCATTGCGAATATCCGCTCCGGTAAAATTCGGGTCCTTTTCTTTCAGTACGCCGATCTGCCGCGCGTAGGTGTTCATGACTGTGGTAAAGGTCGCCTTAAAGCCGGTCAGGTGTGCACCGCCCTCCGCATTGTAGATGTTGTTGCAAAAGCCCAGTACATTCTCGTGGAATTCATTCACATACTGGAATGCCGCCTCGACCTGAATGCCCTCCGATTCGCCTTTGAAGTATACCGGCTCACAGACCGGCTCGGATTCCTGGTTCATCTCGCGCACGAACCCCGTGATACCCTCCGGTTCGTAATAAAGAATCTCCTCCGGCTCTTCCCCGCGCCGGTCCTGAAAGTGAATCTTCAGCTCCGGATTCAGGTATGCCGTCTCATGCAGACGGCTTTTCAGCTCCGTCGCAGAGAACCGCGTTTTTTCAAAAATTTCCGGATCCGGAAGAAACTGAATCCGTGTTCCAGTCTCCTTTGTCTTCCCAATCACCGGCAGCAGTCCATTTTCCAGCTCAATCACCGGCACCCCCCGCTCATAACGGTCATGATGAATCTTTCCGTCCCGCATGACCTGCACATCGAGCCAGGTTGAGAGCGCATTGACCACAGAAGAACCCACCCCATGAAGTCCTCCGCTCGTCTTATAGGCCGTATTATCAAACTTGCCGCCCGCGTGCAGCGTCGTGAAAACCAGGCGCTCCGCGGACATTCCTTTTTCATGCATGCCGACCGGAATTCCCCGTCCATTATCCTGCACGACGGCCGTACCGTCCTTTTCCAGGCTGACTTCAATCTGACTGCAATATCCTGCCAGATGCTCATCCACGGAGTTGTCCACAATCTCGTAAATCAGATGATTCAGCCCCTTGCGCGAGACACTGCCGATGTACATGCCGGGACGCTTGCGAACCGCCTCCAGCCCCTCCAGGACGGAAATACTGCTCGCATCATAGACCTCTCCGGTATTTTTTTTTGCCATTTTCTGTTACTCCTCTTCTAATACTGTTTCTCCGCTATCTCGCCCCGCTTCTTATAAATCGAATTCGCCGGCACCACTTCCCGAACCGAGGAAAGCGGATATATATTGGAATGCGGACCAATCACGGTTCCCGGATTCAGGACCGAACCGCAGCCCACCTCCACCTCATCTCCGAGCATCGCGCCAAATTTTTTCAGACCAGTCTCAATGCGTTCTGTGCCGTCCTTCACCACGACCAGCTTCTTGTCCGACTTCACATTCGAGGTAATAGAGCCTGCACCCATATGCGCCTTGTATCCCAGAATCGAATCGCCTACATAATTATAGTGCGGCACCTGTACTTTATTGAACAGAACCACATTTTTCAGCTCTGTCGAATTTCCTACGACCGCGCCCTCTCCCACGATCGCACTGCCGCGAATGAACGCACAGTGGCGAATCTCCGCGTTTTTTCCGATGATCGCAGAACCATGAATGTAAGCTGTTGGCGCTACCGTTGCAGATTTTGCAATCCAGACGTTCTCGCCGCGTTTTTCGTATTCCTCCTCCGGCAGGGTTGCCCCCAGCTCCATAATAAACGAACGGATCTTTGGCAGAACCTCCCAGGGATACTCTGCGCCGTCAAAAAGGGACTTTGCGATTGTTTCATTTAAATTGTACAGATTTTTTATTTTACATGCTTCCATATCATTTTTCCTCCAAAATATACTTTTAAAATAGTTTCAGTTTGCTGAAAGTGTGAAATTCCCCTTACCAGTCTCCACATCAAGTTTTATTTTTTGGTGATGGCATCTTACTGTATCCTGGCTCAATGGTATTAATAAAAACTCTTCATTCCAATCCGTATCCGATGCTGACATCTGTGTTTCTGAAGAACGTTCTGTCACATCAGTCATTCGCAGTCTCTGTTTCGCTGGATTTGTCGAGTCATCAATCTTATCATTCCGATAGCAAGAATAAACCATTACATTAGAAAGATGTAAACCTATACTGAATATTCCTGTCAATGCCAGTGCATTCAAAATCGCTCCGGCAAATTGTTCTTTGATCGTTTCCCAGCTTTTTGGACGAATGGTTCGTTTCATTTCAAAAATATGAACGAACCAGTCATCATTTTTGTATTCAAGAACCACAAAATCTGCGCATTTTTCTATCAGGAAGTATTGGAGTTTTTTGTCCTCCAGATGTTTGAAAAGAATACATGGCATCTGTAATTTTAATTCAAGATCTGCCTTACCTTCCGTACTGTCTTCAATCAGATGTAGACTGTCATCCGAATACTCTACCAGGTTTTTATCGAGTTCACCTAATCTTTTTTTCAACCAATGCAGGAATCAAACTACTCCTCCGTTCTTTCTATTTCATCAATCTGTTGGTTCATTTTTTTGAGAGTTTCATAAAATGTCTGAAGTTCATATCCGTAATCTCCGCACTTCAGTCTCGTCACAACGCTCTGACCACTCTTCGAATCTACATCAAACTGATATACTGCCGTATTCTTTCGTTCCAGTAAATCCGACTCCAGATAATCGTTTTTCTCCAAAAAAATATCTTTATGCTGCATTTCATTTACTTTTATCATGTTATTCATATGCTGCAGCATAAAGTCGCTGTGAGTAGTAGCAAAAACCGGCACTCCTTTGTTTTGTATACGTATCAGCAGCTGCATCATTCTCCACTGCAATTCAGGATGCAGACAAATCTCTGGCTCTTCAATCATCAGCGAATCAAATACGATATAACGCAAATACAACAATAATGGTGTCATTTCTGTAACAACACCTGAGCTGACAAACATTGGTAACTGCGCATCACTTCCAGCCGGATGGTAAAAAATATCATGTGAAGGAAGCTGAGATACTTCTATACTTCCACATAAAATCTTATTTTCTATAAACTCTATACAATCTGAATAGCCATCCCATTCCTCTTCTACCTGAATGCTGCTCAAGCCTTTTAGAAAATCACTGTTCGGTCTTGTCAGAAGATTTTTACCACTCGTTTTCAAGTTAAACTTATCTTCTATTGCGCTCCCAATTAGTGTTTTATATGTCAGGAGAAAACCTGTCCTGCTAATAGGCAGATAAACAGCAGAATTAAATTCTGTCCCACAATGTCCATTTCTCAGCAAAGTCTCCAAAATAAATTGAATCATACTTCGCCTGGAAACGAAAGATAAACCATTGTTCACCGTTGCTGTATGACTGGCGGTAAAGGTAAACGGTTTTAAAGAATCTTTTTCCTGCCATACCTGAATCTGAACTTTTTTTCTTTCATCTGTTCCCGCAAAGTTCACATTTAATTGATAAATTGTTTCCTCTGAAAATTCTACATTTATGCATTTTAAAGAAACATTTTTATTAAATAGCTCCTTGATAAATTTTAATTGATTTATCTTTAAAATTTCATTTAAGAGCATTTCGAAGCACTTGATATCTGTTTTTGAAAAAGAATACACATATCTGTCAGAATTCTGTGGTTTTCTCTGGATTTTCTCTAAAACCTGCTCACATGCAGCATACGTTTCCGATGTTTCATTCATTTCATATTGATCCAAAGACAAATTCAGAAGCCCATATATTAATGTCGTCATATAGCTCTTTCCACTATTATTGTCTCCAATAAACATCGTAAGCGGCGCTATTGTAACATCTGCCGCCTTTATCTTACCGAATTCTTCTACATGTAATGTCCACCAATTCATAAGATTCTCCAATCAATTTATCCTTCTCCTAATAACCTGCCATGATATAATCTATATCTTTCTCTCATTTATTAGCACATATTTCTTTCTATTTCAACCCCTGATTCTTTATATATACAGAAACTACTGCTTTGATATCTTTCGTGTTTTCTTTTTATTATCAGAATTTCCATCCGCCACTCTCCCATTCTTATAATATTTCGCCGCTTCATCAAACATGGGCCGCAGCGCAGTCTGGTTCCGCAGGGACATGACTCCGTCTGTCCGTGAACGGATAAAATTCTCCAGCTTTTCCATGTACTCGTCGCTCGTAATCGAGCCTTCCGCAACGTAGGTAAGCCCTTTCTCCCAGCTCGCGGTCAGCTCCGGATTCAGCAGGGAGCGGATCGAACAGTAAACAACATCGTGAACCATCTCCCCCTGCAGGGTCGGCGTCAGGATCTGCGTCTTTTTATTCAGTGCCAGATATTCATTGGATACAAGCTTCTTGAGAATCTCCGCACGTGTCGCACTCGTACCGATTCCGCTGCCCTTGATCTGGGCGCGAAGCTCTTCATCCTCGATCAGCTGCCCCGCATTCTCCATAGCAAGGATCATCGAACCGGAATTGTAACGCTTGGGCGGGGACGTTTCTCCCTCCCGGATGCCCAGAGAACGCACCGGAAGCTGCATGCCCCTGCGCAAGCCTTTCAGCGCTTCCAGCAGGTCTGCGCCAAACTCCGCCTCCGCACCGTCTGTCTCATTACCGCCCGCACCGTTTTCCGCTTCCGGCACCGCATCCGTGTTTGCACCGCCGCTGCTTCCTGACATGCCCTGCGCCTGATTCTGGTTCTGACTCTGGCTTTTCTTTCGCCGGTCGTTCGGGTTGCCCGCTACCTTGAAATATCCTTCTGACAGCAGCACTTTAAAGGAAAAGAAGAACTTCTCTTTTCCCATCGCGGTCACCATGGTAATCTTCTGAAATTCTGCCGCCGGATAAAAAATGCTTAAAAACCGCCGCACGATGGCCGCATATACACCGTAAGCATGACCCTTGAGCGAACCGAGCGCGTTAAGTCCCTGTCCGGTCGGGATGATCGCATAGTGGTCGGTGATCTGCTTATCATTGACATATCTCGTCTTCGCGATTCCCTTATAGGAACCGGAGGACAAAATTTCTTCCGCAAAATCCGCAGCAGGCGCAAATCTTTTCAGGCCGCCAATATTTTTATGTATCTCCTTCGCTACCGCAGTCGAAAGAACACGGGCGTCGGTTCTTGGATAAGTCACAAGCTTTTTTTCGTACAGCTCCTGCACGATCCGCAGCGTCTCATCGGGGCTGATTTTGAACATGCGGGAGCATTCGTTCTGAAGCTCTGCCAGGTTATAGAGCAAAGGCGGATTTTTCTTTTCTTTCTTCTTCTCAATTGAATCAATACGGGCTGTTTCGCCTGCAGTGGCTGCAAGCACACCGGTATCTGTCAGACTCTGTCTTCCGCCAGCCGTCCCCGCATTCGGTATACTCCCCGGCATTAAAGAAGCAATCAGCGCCGCGGCGTCTTCACGCTTTAAAAAACCGTTTTCCCTGTAAAGCTTTGGAGAAAGATACCAGTCGGAACCCTCTACCGCACGAAATTCTCCTTCCAGGGATGACTGTGCCCCGCCCGGAAGCTCCACTGACTGCACGACACGGTAAAACGGTGTCTTCACAAACTGCCGAATCTCGCGCTCACGTCGAACTACCATCCCCAGGACACACGTCATCACACGCCCAACGGAAACGACTGCATGATTTCTTCCGAGGTAGCTGGAGATCGCACTCCCATATTTCAAGGTCAGCAGGCGGGAAAAATTAATCCCCATCAGATAGTCTTCCTTCGCGCGCAGGTAAGCGGCTGACGCCAGATTATCGTACGCAGAAAGGTCTTTCGCCTGCTCGATCCCGCGGTGAATCTCTTCCTCCGTCTGAGAATCAATCCAGACACGGCGGCGCTTTTTGCCATGCACCTTTGCCTCCTGCTCCACCAGGCGGTAAATATACTCTCCCTCCCGCCCGGAATCGGTGCAGACATAGATCGTATCTACATCCTTCCGATTCAGCAGATGGCTCACAATCGTGAACTGCTTCTTCACAGAAGGAATCACCTCATATAAAAACTGATCCGGGATAAAGGGCAGGGTATCCAGGCTCCATCTTTTGTATTTGGGGTCATAGGCCTCCGGATAACTCATGGTCACCAGGTGCCCGACGCACCAGGTCACCACGTAGGAATCCGACTCCTGATAGCCGTCGCCGCGCCGCATGTCTTCATGCAGGGCCTTCGCAAACTCCTGCGCCACGCTTGGTTTTTCTGCAATAAACAGCGATTTTGCCATGAAAATCCCCCCTCATATATTCCAGTACTTCGAAAAACAGACAAAAAGCTGTCGTGAAATCGAAATCTCACGACAGCTTCATTATAATTTTTCTTTTCCTTTTTTGCAATAAAATTTTTGTTGCGGTTCAGCCAGGCTTTATTTTGCCGCAATATACCCAAGCGCCTTCAATGTCTCCGCACAGAGCACCGCCCCGCCGGCCGCGCCGCGCACAGTATTGTGGGAAAGTCCGACAAATTTATAATCGTAAATCGTATCCTCACGGAGACGCCCGATGGAAACGCCCATCCCCTTCTCATAATCAACGTCAAGAACCACCTGCGGACGATTGTCCTCCTCCATGTACTGAATGAAATGCTTCGGTGCGCTCGGAAGCTCCAGCTTCTGCGGAAGTCCTGAAAAGTTCACCAGCTGCTCGATGAGCTGCTCTTTCGTGGGCTTTTTGCGGAACTTCACAAATACCGCCGCCGTATGACCATTCAGCACCGGCACACGAATGCACTGGCAGGTAATCTTCGGCTCTGTAGCCGGTTTGATCACGCCGTCTTCAACCACACCCCAGAGACGGAGCGGCTCTTTCTCGCTCTTCTCCTCTTCGCCGCCGATGTACGGAATCACATTTTCCACCATCTCCGGCCAGTCTTTGAAGGTCTTGCCGGCTCCGGAAATCGCCTGGTATGTAGTCACAACGACCTCATGCGGCTCATATTCCCGCCACGCGCTCAGAGCCGGGGCATAGCTCTGGATGGAGCAGTTCGGCTTTACCGCAATGAAGCCGCGGGTCGTCCCCAGACGCTTTTTCTGAGACGCGATGACTTCAAAATGCTCCGGGTTGATCTCCGGCACAACCATCGGGACATCCGGGGTCCAGCGATGAGCGCTGTTATTGGATACGACCGGTGTCTCTGTCTTTGCGTACTCCTCCTCGATCGCACGAATCTCATCCTTCGACATGTCGACCGCGGAAAACACAAAATCCACGCTCGCCGCGACCGCTTCTACCTCATTGACATTCATGACAACCAGCTTTTTCACCGCCTCCGGCATCGGAGTCGTCATCTTCCATCTGCCGCCGACTGCCTCTTCGTATGTCTTGCCGGCGCTGCGCGGACTTGCCGCTACCGTCACTACCTCAAACCACGGATGATTCTCCAGCAGAGAGATAAATCTCTGCCCTACCATCCCGGTTGCTCCCAGAATGCCAACTCTCAGTTTCTGACTCATTTTTTCCTGTCTCCTCATATTCATGTTGTCGGGCCGCGTCCAAAATATCCCGTAGTATTTTGTATCCATTCAGAGCCAAAGTAAAGCGCAGACCAACGGCCTGCTGTTCTGAACAGCTACCTTTTCCTGTGTTTTGCCGCGGCAGAACAGGCGCGGTACTTTGCCTGTTCCAAATGTTTTGTCCTTACACGGCAAACATTTGTCTTTACAAGATACACTCGTTTTGCCGCTCTGTCAAGACAAAAAAAGTTTTTTCCGCGCGATCTCTCGATTTTTTATTTTCGAAATACAGGTATTTTTCACATATCTTCCATAATCTGAACATATTCTAAACACATTTCGCGCGTATAGTACTGATTGAAACAAATGAAGGACATCATACCAACATTTGTTTTTCATACATTTTTCTCTGGCGGGCAGCGATGCCCGCCCTCCTTTTGTCCACGATGACATTAGTGCGAAGCACGGAGTCATCGGCTTTCTCATAATCCTTTTCTTGTCAGGAAAACGTTCTCAATGATCCGACTCCAGATATTCTTTATACCGCTCGAGTGCCTCCCGCATCGCCGCTTCGCCGGGCGCCCCTTTTGTCAGCCGCTTTTTCACGCAGGTCTTCATACTGATCGCCTCGTAAATATCTTCCTCAAAGGCCTCGCTCTCCTCGCGGAATTCCGCAAGGCTCAGATCATCGAGCGCTTTGTTTTCCGCAATGCAGCGCAGCACCAGGCGGCCGGAAATCCCATGCGCGTCACGGAACGGTACGCCATGGCTGACCAGATAATCAGCGACGTCTGTCGCGTTCGTAAACCCATTTTTCGCGGAAGCCTCCATCACATCTTTATGAAACTTCATCGTGTCAAGCATACCGGTAAAAAGAGGCAGGCAGGCATTCACCGTATCGATCGCGTCGAAGGTGCCTTCCTTGTCCTCCTGCATGTCCTTATTATAAGCCAGAGGAATGCCCTTCATCGTCGTCAGAATCCCCATCAGAGAGGCATACACCCGTCCGGTCTTGCCGCGCACCAGCTCCGCAATGTCCGGGTTCTTTTTCTGCGGCATAATGCTGCTGCCGGTGCTGTAGGCGTCGTCAATCTCCACGAAACGATATTCATTGGAATTCCAGATGATGATTTCCTCTGAAAAGCGGCTCAGATGCATCATGATGGTCGAGAGCGCACTCAGGTATTCAATCACATAATCGCGGTCGGACACCGAATCCATACTGTTCCTCGTCGGGCCAGCAAAGCCAAGCAGCTCTGCCGTGTAATCGCGATCCAGCGGATAGGTCGTACCCGCCAGGGCGCCCGCGCCGAGCGGACAGTAATTCATCCTTTTATAAATGTCAGCCAGCCGTGAGCGGTCGCGCATAAACATCTCAAAATAAGCTCCCATGTGATGAGCCAACGTCACCGGCTGCGCTTTCTGCAAGTGGGTAAAGCCAGGCATAAAGGTATCCAGATTTTCCTCCATGATACGATAGAGCACCTTCAAAAGCTCCTTTACAAGCCGATCGGTCTCCTTCACCGCGTCGCGGACATACATCCGCATATCCAGCGCTACCTGATCATTGCGGCTGCGTCCGGTGTGCAGCTTTTTCCCGGCGTCGCCGATACGCTCTGTGAGGTTCGCCTCCACGAAGCTGTGGATATCCTCATACTCCGGTGTGATAGCCAGCGCACCGCTCTCCACATCCGCAAGGATTCCCTCAAGTCCCCCGATGATCTCATCCCGCTCCTTTTCTGTAAGAATTCCCTGCTTCGCGAGCATTTTCACATGCGCCAGACTTCCCTCGATGTCCTGCCGGTACAATCGCCTGTCAAAAGAAATTGAAGCATTGAAATCATATACCATCTGATCGGTTGCCTTCGTAAAACGCCCGCCCCATAACTGCGCCATCGTAAATCCTCCTGTGTCCCGGCCGTCCGAACCGCCCGCACCCACTCTGCGTATTTTCATACAATTCTGGTAACTATTCAGAACAGCAGGCCGCAGGTCTACGCTCCGCTTCGGTCGTCGCTAAGCGGACGTCCACTGGACGTCCAGCGACGCCTGCGATGCTGTTCTGAACTGTTACCAATTCTGCGATATCGCCTGCCGATATTTTTTATCTTCCAAAGTCTATCACAAGCTTTGCGCTCATGCAAGGATAAAATCCGGGCATTCTGCGCTTCTGTCTGTACTCTTTTGTGTTCTGCCGCATTCTGCATTCTATTTCTCTTCTATCCGGAACAGTTCTTCTCCGGCCTGCACTTCTCCTTCCTTCAAAAGCCTTACCATCTGATTTTCAGGAAGCTCCGCAAACAAAACCGGTGAAACCACAGAGGTGGCGTGTTCCTGCAGATACTCCAGGTCAAGCTTCAGAAGCGGCGTACCCTTCCGCACCTTCTCCCGCGGGGAAACCAGCACTTCAAAGCCCTCTCCGTTTAATTCTACCGTATCGATTCCGATATGAATCAGAATACTGATCCCGGAATCTGTGAGAAACCCGATGGCATGCTTCGTGTCAAATACAAAATCAATCTCCCCGTCCTCCGGCGCCCGCACAAGCGGATCGGCAGGTGTCACAACCGCTCCCTCTCCCATCATCCCCTCCGCAAATGCGGGATCCGGGCAGGTAAAAAGCGGTGCAGCAATGCCGGTCATGGGGCTGTGAATGATTAGCAGCTTCTCCTCCGTATCCTCCAAAACCGTCTCCAGATAAGCTTCCAAATCAGACTTAATCACTGTCACCTTCGGCCCATAGATGATCTGTACCCCCTTTCCCCTGCGAATCACGCCGGAAGCTCCCGTTGACCGCAGCAGGTCTTCACGGACGATTGACGAATCTGCTACTGTACAGCGCAGTCTCGTCGCACAGCAATCCACGTCCTCGATATTCCTTTTTCCCCCAAGGCCTCGCGTAATTGCAGCACTGAGCGAATCGTTTTCATCCTCACAATTCTGCCCTGCGCGATATATGCTTCTATCGCCAACCCCCATACCAGGATTTGCATCATTCCCTCTTTTCCCGCCAGGCGCTGCGCTTTTAACAGCTGCAGCTCCTGCATTTTTCGCGTTTACATCCGCTTTTGTATAAAGCCTCACATCCGCTTCATCGTCCTCACGACCAGGAGTTCTGAAATCAAATTTCCGGATCAGAAAACGAAACAGAAAATAATATAGGAAAAAGTAAATCACTCCGACAGGAATCACCAGCACCCAGCTGGTTTTCGCGTTCCCCTGTAAAATACCAAAGAGAAAAAAATCCAGAAAGCCGCCGGAAAAGGTCAGGCCAATCGCGATGTTCAGCATATGCGCAACCATATAGCAGCTGCCTGCAAGCACCACCTGCACCGCGAACAGCGCCGGAGCCACAAAAAGAAAGGAAAACTCCAGCGGCTCCGTGATGTCGGTCGCCATACAGGTAAGCGCCGCGGAAAGCAAAAGGCCGCCCGCCTGTTTTTTCTTTTCCGGCTTCGCGCAGTGATACATGGCCAGCGCCGCTCCCGGAAGTCCGAAAATCATAAAGATAAATTCCCCGGAAAAATACCGTGTCGCATCCGCGCTGAAATGCGCAATCTGCGCGGAATCCGCCAGCTGCGCAAAGAAAATATTCTGCCCGCCTTCCACGATCCGTCCGGCGACTTCCATCGTGCCACCCAGTGCCGTCTGCCAGAATGGCATATAGAACACGTGGTGCAGTCCGAACGGAATCAATGCCCGCTTCACCAGGCCAAAAATCAACGTGCCAATATAACCGGACCGCGTTACCAGACCGCCGAGACTGTAAATGCCAGTCTGCACGACCGGCCAGACAAAGTACAGCAAAATCACGACAAACATGTAAACCTCGGTCGAGAAAATCGGCACGAACCTGGTTCCGCCGAAAAAAGAAAGGGCAGTCGGCAGCTGAATCCGGAAAAACCGGTTGTGCAGCGCAGCCACACCAAGCCCGACCAGAATCCCGCCAAAGACACCCATCTGCAGCGTATAGATGCCGCAGGATGCCGTAACGGTTCCCTCCAGCACTGACTCTGCAATCTCACCATCCACAAGCTTCCCGTTGATCTCCAGCATCGCCCGAATCGCCGAATTCATGACAAAATAAGCAATCACTGCCGAAAGCGCCGCCACCTCCTTTTCCTTCTTTCCCATGCCAATCGCGACGCCAATTGCAAACAAAAGCGGTAAATTATCAAACACCACACTGCCGACGGCATTCATGATAACCAGAAGCGCATGCAGCAGGGTCC
>JAJQGP010000135.1 GCA_021200475.1 Lachnospiraceae bacterium | reverse complement strand
TGGATGAGATCACCATCTAAATATTTGCACACGTTATTTCAGTACGTTGTACTAGCGGAAAAAGCAGCCCTCCGGCTGCTTTTTTTCATGCATTCACTTTGTATTCATAAAATAGTGTGATTTTAGGGAAACCCGCTCTCAAATCTCCCGGAACCGCTTCTGCCTCTGCTGCATGATCTCCTCCGGCGTCTTGTCCGCACAGGAGTGAAAGAATTCCCGCATGTGCTTGTCGATAATCTTCGCGATCTCCTCCAGGCTCTCTTCCTCGGCGGGCTCGTCCTCACAGATAATTCGCTCGATCACGCCCAGCTCGTAGAGCTCCTGCGCAGTCACTTTCATAAGCTTGACCGCTTCGTCCGCGCGGCTTGCGTCTTTCCAGATGATGGAGGCAAAGCCTTCCGGCGAGAGAATGGAATAGGTCGCGTTTTCCAGCATCCATACCTCGTTGCCTACTGCGAGCGCTAACGCGCCGCCGCTGCCGCCCTGGCCAATGATGATAGAAAGCACCGGCACCTTTAAAGTCGACATCTCGTACAGGTTCCGCGCGATGGCCTCGCCCTGCCCCCGTTCCTCGGCTTCCATGCCGGGGTAGGCACCAGGCGTATCAACAAAGCAGATAATCGGACGGTTGAACTTTTCCGCCTGCTTCATCAGGCGAAGGGATTTGCGGTAGCCATCCGGAGAAGCCATACCAAAGTTCCGGGCTACGGTCTCCTCGGCAGTCTTGCCACGATCCTGCCCGATGACCGTGACCGGTACGCCGCAGTAAGTCGCAATGCCGCCGATGATCGCTGCATCGTCCCCGAAATAACGGTCTCCGTGAAGTTCAATAAAGTCTTTAAACAGAATCCCAATATAGTCGCTCGCCACCAGACGCCCGGTCTTTCTCGCCTGATGAACCGCCTCCAGCGGATCGGTGTGCCGCTTTGCGATCTTGTTCAGCGTCTTCTGACGCATGATACCGGAAAACGGTGCCTGCCGGCTCTTCGGGGTATTGTCTTTCCAGCTCTCGATCTGACGCATCACGGTCTTTGGCAGAGATCCCGTGGAAGAAGTGTGCAGGTTATTCTCCTCTGACCAGGTCTGCCAGCTCTGATCGCTGTCATGCAGAGCAAGCAGATGGCTCAGGATGGACTTCTGATCCTTTCTCTCCACAACGCTGTCTACAAAGCCATGCTTCTGCTGGAACTCCGCCCTCTGAAAGCCCTCCGGCAGCTTCTGCCTGATCGTCTGCTCGATCACACGCGGTCCCGCAAAGCCAATCAGAGCCTTTGGCTCCGAAAGGATGATATCGCCCAGCATCGCAAAGCTGGCCGTCACGCCGCCTGTCGTCGGATCGGTCAGCACACTGATGTACAGAAGTCCGGCATCCGAGTGGTTTTTCACCGCTGCGGAAGTCTTTGCCATCTGCATCAGAGAAATAATCCCCTCCTGCATCCGCGCACCGCCTGACGCTGCGTAGATAATCACCGGCAGCCTGCGTTCGGTCGCCCGCTCGAAGGCTCTGGCTACTTTCTCACCTACATTATATCCCATACTGCCCATCAGAAAACGGCAGTCGCAAACCATTACAACAGACGCATGTCCATCGATCCTCCCGACGCCCGTGACAATCGCTTCATTCAGCGAAGTCTTCGCCTGCGCTTCGTTCAGCTTTTCCTCATATTCCGGATAGTCCAGTGGATTGACCTTCTCCATTTCGGTATCCCACTCTTCATACGTACCCGCATCAACGATCATTTCAAGCCTGCGGCGTGCCGGTACGCGGAAATAATAGCCGCACTGCGGGCAAATGTAATAATTTTCCTTCAGCTCCTGCGCGGAAAGAGAAGCGCCGCATTTTTTACAGGGGCGCTTTTCCACCTCCGGGGTTTCCGGATTCTGCGTGTTTTTCTCGAATATTTTTCGAAATGCATTGATAGGCATGATAATGGCTTCCTCTTCTTTCTTTGTTATTCTCTGTCTTAACGATTTTCTTACTGCAAATTACTCCCTGAACCTGATTACAGCCATTATATTTCCTGACCACCTGTTTCGTCAAGGAAATTTATAATAGAATCCCGCCTGGCGGGATTCTCACGCGGCCGTGCGCATAAAAAGGGGAGACTTTCGTCTCCCCTCTCCTATATATGTGCTTACACAGCTTATCCTATTTGATTCTTATGCGCCATACAGCTCATCGAACTGTGCCTGCAGCTCTGCGGTTACATCATCGATACCAGCGGAAGCCAGAGCAGCCTGATACTCTGCTACGATTTCCTCTGCTGTGCCGGTGAATTTACCATAAGCAATCTGCTTCATGTAGTTCGTATGGATCTCGGAAATGTTATCGATCATGTAAGAGATCTCGTCTACATTTGCTACGAACTGACCATACGGATACTCGATCTTGATCTCATCATAGATCGCGTACAGCTCATCAATCGCATCCCAGTTGAGCTCTGCACTCTTAAGCTCCAGATCATCGTTGCGGCCCCACCAGTAGTTGGTCATACCGTTGATGTTCTGTGTCTCAGAATCATAGCCTTCCGGAGTGGTCTTGTAACCGTCATCCGTGATCTCATAGGAAACGCCCTCGATACCATAGTTGAACAGACGATAGCAGTCTACATCGTTGCGGATCAGGTCATAAACCATCAGCGCTCTCTCCGGATTTGCGCTGGCTGCGGAAACTGCCATTGCACCGTGGGTAATGGAAAGTGCTACGATGTTCTGAGACTCTTCGCCAAAGTAGAAGAAGCCTACCTCTGCATCCTCATCATCCTCATAGATCGTGTTTGCCGCGGTATCGCTGCAAAGATCGGTCCAGGTCTGGGTATGATGCTGCTCAGCTGCGCTCAGGCCTACACGGAACTCGTCACGGTTGGAAGCGTCAGTGTTGTTCAGAACGTCGGTTACCCATACTCCCATCTCATCCCAGCTCTTCATCATCTCAGCGAACTCAACCAGCAGGTCGGTCTCTGTCACATACGGAGAATATACGGTGTAAAGATCATCCTTTGTGCCGCCCCACATAGCGCCGGAGTTGATACCATCGATGGAAACATAGTTGGTCTTAGAAGAAATCCAGCCACCTACCATCGTCGCATAGTTTGTTCCATCCGAATCCCATGCCTGGATGTCCGGATATGCTTCGGTTACATACTGGAAATAAGTGGTCATATCTTCCCAGCTGTGTACGCCATCTTCAAGACCTGCTTCTCTCGCCCAGTCAAGACGATAAGCGAAGCCATGGTTCGTCCACTGTGCGTAATTGTCTTCCGGCATCAGATAAATCTCGCCATCATACTTGCACATATCCCAGTTCTCAGCCGGTACAGACGCATAGGTAGCCGGAGCGTAGGTAGAGAGCATATCCTCGGAGAGCTCCAGGAACGCGCCGTTCTTAGCGTTTGGCCATGCATCCAGCCAGTCAGAAGCGGTACCTACCAGGTCTACAGAGCCGTCCATGCTCGCCAGGGTCAGGTTGTAGTTGGAAAGATAATCCGTCCACTCGATGTAATAGATCTCGATCTCTGCGTTTACTTTTTCGGTCAGAATCGCGTTCAGCTGCTCCAGCATCGCGTTCAGGTTGTCAAGAGCCTCTCCGGTAGGCTTGTCGCCAGTGGTCATGTAATTGATCACTACATGCTCAGATGTGTCGATGTCACCCCAGTTTGCCCAGTAATCCGTCTCTTCCGCCAGAGCGAATGTTCCGCCAACCGCGCAAGAGAGCGCAGCGCCAACCAGGCCAGCTGCAGAACCCTTCAGAAAGTCTCTTCTGGATAATGTTCTCATGATAATTTCCTCCTTCATAATACATATTTTATATTTGTAGTTTGCACGCAGCCGCCTCCAGAACATGCGTTTGCACATTGTTTGGCTGGCGCAGAGAAAAATGACGCAGCGTCATCTTTCCTTTATATACAGGCTCCTTCATCCGTCAGGAGCCGTATAATCTTGAATCAGCCTTTTACAGTACCGACCGTAATACCTTTTACAAAGTACTTCTGCACGAACGGGTACACCAGGACAACCGGTCCGGTCGCCAGTACGGCGTTCGCCATCTTGACGCTGACCGTCGGGATATCGGTCAGCGTGACGTACTGCCCGGCCACAGAGTTCTTCAACGCATCGGTCTTGTTGACTACCTCGTAAAGCATGTACTGCAGCGGCTTGACGTCTACCTTTGAGCTCAGGAACAGAGAAGACTGATACCACTCATTCCAGTAGCCCAGTGCCAGAAACAGACCAATGGTCGCCAGCGCCGGCTTCAGCATCGGCAGAATCAGTGAAAGGAAAATCCGGAAGTCTCCCGCGCCGTCGATCTTACCGGACTCGGTAATCTCGTGCGGGATCGCTTTCACGAAGTTCTTCATCAGAATAATCAGCCAGGGCGACATCAGCAGCGGCAGCCATACCGCCAGGTAACTGTCCTTCAGCTTATAAGTCTGCGTCATCAGCAGGTAATACGGTGCCAGACCTGCGGAAAACAGGCTCGTAAAATATACGTAGAACGAAATCACGTTCCGGAAGAAGAAATCCTGTCTCTGCAGCGCGTAGCCAGTCATGGAAATGATGCTTAAGCCCACGAATGTACCGGTCACCGTCATCAGGATGGTCAAACCATAGGACTGGAAGATCGTCCCGCCCTTTAATACCATCTGGTACGCTTTCAGTGTAAACTCTTTCGGAAGGAACTGCACGCCGCTCGCGTTGATCACCGACTCAGCCGTAAACGAAGTACTGATGATGATAATAAACGGAATGATACAGCACAGTGCGTAAAGCGTAACAAATGTGTAAGCAAAGCCGCGGATAATCATATCTGATTTACCCAGCTTGATCTTTGCACTGGAATCCATTAAATCTTTGTCTTGTTTTGCCATAATATGAGACCTCCATAATCCGTGACAAGGGAATGACCGTCTGCGCGGCGCCCCTGCCACCAGCATTTATTATCAAACTGATTTGGGCTGTGAAGCTTAGAAACGCCCCCTCGTTCCACTCAGCGGCAGGTCGCGCCGCATTCTGAAAACGCTTCGCGTTTGGGCGGCGCTTCAGAACAGAGAGTAATCCGGTTCGATCTTCTTCACAACAAAGTTGACTACCATAACGATCACAAAACCGATCACAGACTGATACAGACCAACGGCCGAAGCGGTGGAGAAGTTAAAGTCCGTCATAGTAGCACGGTATACATAGGTCTCAATAATATCTGTCGTACTGTACAGCAGCGAGTTCGTACCGATGATGTTATAGAACAGACCGAAGTTACCCTTTACGATGCCGCCGAGTGCGAACAGAAGCAGGATAACGATCGTGCCCTTCAGGGAAGGAAGAATGATGTAGCGGATTCTCTGGAATCCATTCGCTCCATCCACCTTCGCTGCCTCGAGCATGGACTCATCGATGCCCATAATCGCCGCAAAATAAACAACGGAATTGTATCCGGTCTGCTGCCACAGATACACAATAATCAGAATCGCCGGCCAAACCGAAGCGTCCGAGTACGGCTGCCAGAGTTCCATCCCAAGAGCACCAAGAATGCTGTTTACAAAACCACTGTCGTAGTTCAGCAGATAGTAAACCAGAATGCCGACCAGAACCTGTGAAATGAAATATGGCAGGAACATGATTGTCTGCGAAACTTTCACGAAATATTTGCTGCGAACCTCATTCAGCAGAATCGCGACAAACACAGCCAGTACATTGCCCAGGATGATGAACGCCAGGTTATACAGGATTGTATTTGTCGTCAGGGAAAGCAGTTTGCCCGACGTAAACAGGAACTTGAAATTCTGGAAGCCAACGAATTTACTTCCAAAGATACCGCTGCGGTAATTGTACTTCACAAACGCCACCCAGATGCCGGGCATCGGCATATAGCTGAACATAAAGAAGAACACCACCGCCGGGAGACACATCAAAAGTAAGATTCTGGACTGCCATACCTTCTGCCAGAAAGTCAGCTTACTTTTATACTTTTTTACAGCTACTTTTTCTTTTGACTTCATAAAACCTTCCTCTCCATTCACAACCAGTTGCTCCTGTGCCTCAAAGGAAACACAGGGATTCGTCAGGATACCGTTTCGCCCTCAATGATCCTGGCGGGCAGCTTTGTCCGGTATCGGATTTCGCCGCCGTTAATCATATTCAGCAGCAGCTCCACACATTTTCTCCCATGAGAATAGGGATCCGTCGACAATGTCGTCAGGGGCTGCTCCACATACCGGCTCACATAGGAGCCATCAATCCCGACCACTGAGATATCCTGCGGAATTCTGCATCCGAGCTGACGCAGGCGCTTGCAGAAGCCATACGCCATCTCATCGTTAAAGCAGATCACAGCCGACGCATCCGTCTTTCTTTTCAGGAATGCATCTGCAGCATGCATCCCCTCCCCGAAAAAATCATCCTCCATCCAGGCGTCCCGCCCATTCTCACCTTCCTCCGAAGACTCCGACCGGCAGGAGTCACACCCCCCCCGCTCTCATCGGTCCGTCCAAAATAGTAGTCCATGATCCGATCTCCAGCTACCGAAATCATAAAACTCTTCCATGCCAGAAAACGCGGTCCGCCCTCCCCGATATCGTAAGGCGAGACATACGCAATTCTATGATGACCATGAAGAACCAGATACTCTAAGAGCATATTCATCCCTTCCCACAGATCACATCCGATCACCGGAACGGACCTGGGAAAAGAAACCGGGTCGTCATAGGTCGCAACCACCGCCGGAAGGAAATAATTCTTTCCCTCATTTTTCAAATATCTGGATGCAACAATCGCGTCAGACAATATCAGTCCGTCCGCCATGATTTCCCGGATATTGCAGAAATTCAAAGAAGCACAAATGGCTACAATGTATCCCTGCTCCTCCGCCGCCCTGCACATGCCCTCGTACAGCTCCGTATTGTAGGCATTTTTCAGGTTCTTGCTGTAGAAAAGGATCTGCCGTGTCCGGTTCTGCATCAGAGACATTGCTTTTGGATTGGGTACATATCCCAGCTCTTCCGCTTTCTCTATGATCTTTTTCCGTTTCCCGGCATCGACATAACCGCTGTTATTCAATGCGCGTGAAACAACCGAAACCGAAACTCCCACCTCCCGGGCAATGTCCTTTCTTGTAACCATATCCACCCCCACAGCATCCAAAATATGCCCAGGTTAATACTATCACTTTTGCACCCAAGACGATACTTTGATTATATTCTTTTGCTCAATTTTAATCAATTACTGAATATGTGGTCGCGCGACCACATGTAAAATTGCCCATATTCCCGTCTTCAGAAGTTAACGCTGAAATTTTCGGGAGCAAAGTTCACCTCTGAGA
>JAJQGP010000090.1 GCA_021200475.1 Lachnospiraceae bacterium | reverse complement strand
ACTACGGCTTACTCTATTCTCCCCAGCATAGCTGGGGGATTGGGTTTTTCATTCAGGACAGTCCTTCGCACTTGCTGCGAAGGACGTATGAAAACGTATATTATGTGGGGAAAAGCCCCATCGCGTAGCGATTCCAGATGGGCTATTCCCTCGTAACTGTGAAGGTACGGAACAGTTACGATATTTCTAATATTCTTCTAATATTTCTCCCGTATACTAATGTCACAACGAAAACAAAGGAGGACAAGAGGATGAAGAAAACATTATTCAGATGGATGGCATTCGCACTTATCATTTTTGCATTCGCCGGAACCAGCCTGGGAACGCGAACCGTAAATGTGGCAACGAAGCTCGCCAAAGTCACCGGACTTGCTGTTGCCGATCAGGATGACGATGAAATCGACCTTACATGGAATCGTGTATCAGGAGCCAGCGGCTATCAGGTCTATCGATATGATTCCACATCGAAAAAATGGACGCTTATTCAGACGACGTCCAAAACTTATGCGGAAATCGAAAACTTAAGTTCCGCGAAAAAGTATAAGTTCAAGGTCAGGGCTTACAGCTCTGACAATGGAAGCACCGTGTACGGCACCCGTTCAGACACACTGACTGCCTACACAGAACCCGACGAAGTCAAAGGCGTTACCGCCGCAAGCACCTCTTCCGGATCGGTAACGCTCACCTGGAAGAAGACCGCACGCACTACAAGCTATCAGGTCTATCTGTATGACAGCACCAAAGGCAAATATGTCCGCAAAACCACGGTAAGCGGCACCAGCACAACAATCAATGGTCTGACCTCCGGCACAACCTGCCGCTTCAAAATACGTGCCTATAAGCTGGGAACGGACGGCGTAAAATATTATGGAGATTTCTCAGACGTCTGCAAAGTCCGGGTGTCTGGAACCACAACCAGCAGTTCTGGCAATACCAGTTCGGAAGGCAATAGCGGAAACAATACGGCAGCTGCCGATTCCGGAAGTTACATTGGAATCACCAAAGCAAAATCCATCGCACTTACGGACGCCGGAGTAACGGAATCCACCGTACGCGACCTGGAAGCAGAATTCGACTGGGAAAAAGGAGTTGCCGTCTACGAAGTAAGCTTTGAGTATGGCAATTATGAATACGACTATGAAATCAACGCGATTACAGGAGCCATTCTTGAGAAAAAAGTGGAGCGAGATTAACATATCCCCTGTAACCGCTTACTGGTACAGAATTGGTAAGAGTGAGTATCGCCAGGCACACAGGGAAATGAGATTGTCTGGTAAAGAAAAATATTGCGAAAAGGGGCACAACAGCCAGTGCCCTTTTCGCTGCGCGCAGAGCAGCATGCCAGATCCAGGTGAATTAAAAATATAGCGATCCTTCGGAATAATAATTGTAAAAAAATGCCTGCCATGCTATACTGTGTCCTGCATATGTGAGGCATGCAATTTTATCCGTAATTTTTTATTTTGAACCAAATATCATGAGTCCAATATTTTTCACTGCAAAGGAGACAGATACAATGCAAGATACCTTCCAGAACCCGATTCTCTCCGGCTTTTACCCGGATCCCTCGATCTGCCGCGTTGGGGAGGATTATTATATGGTCACCTCCTCATTCGTGTATTTCCCCGGCCTGCCGATTTTTCACAGCCGGGATCTGGTGCACTGGGAACAGATCGGCCACGGCATTTCCCGGCCGGAACAGCTTGACTATAAAAACTGCGAGACCTCCCTCGGTCTCTGGGCTCCCACCATCCGCTACCATGAGGGAACCTTCTATATTATAAATACGTTTGTCTCTGAAGGACGGGAGGCGCGCCGGGACAATTATATCATCACAGCAACCGACCCGGCCGGACCGTGGAGCAATGCCTGTTTCATAGAGGGCGCGGACGGCATTGATTCCAGTCTGTTTTTTGACCGGGACGGACGAATGTGGTACGCAGGAAATTATATTTCCGCTGACGCACTCTATGAGGGGCATCACGGAATTTATCTGAACGAGCTCGACCCAAAAACCTTTCAGTTCAAAGGTCCGCGCACAATCATCTGGGACGGAATCAAGTCCCGGAGCAAATGGATTGAGGCGCCACACATTTATTTTGAGAACGGCTGGTATTACCTCGTGGTGGCAGAAGGCGGCACCTTTACAAACCATTCTGTCATGATGGCGCGCTGCCGCACGATCGATGGAGATTATGAGATCTGTCCGCGCAACCCCATCGTCTCGCACCGGCACCTTTCCCTGCACCGCGAGATATCCGTCGTCGGCCACGCAGATCTCGTGCAGACACAGCGGGGCGAGTGGTGGATGGTGCTGCTCGGGGTGCGGCCATACCAGAGAACCACCAGGAAATCTGCCATCACAGGTACCGGAAAAGATTCACAGATTGTGAGGGAAGCAGGCCAGCTCAACCTCACCGAAAGCAGCAAACACTCAGGCTGTCAGGCAGAGGAATTCCATACTCTTCCCGAAGACTTCGTCATCGATCACCCCGGCGACGCACATTTTAACCTCGGCCGCGAGACCTTCCTGCTCCCCGTCATCTGGGAGGAAGATGGCTGGCTGCGCGTGGACAACGACAACGGGCTGGTCAGCCGTACCGAGCGCCGCCCGGATCTGCCGCTTTTCCTGCCAAAGCCGGAATTATCGAGCGACAATTTTGAGTCCCCGCAGCTTCATCCCCGCTGGAATACCATCCACCCGGCAGAGACTCCCTTCTGGTCGCTTGATGCCCGTCCGGGCTGCCTGCGCCTGTCCCTGTTGCCGGAAGAACTGCGTGAAATCTGCACACCGGCCTTTCTCGGGCGCCGCCAGCAGCACAGAGAATTCCGGATGCAGACCGCGATCGATTTTGTTCCGCAGGCAGAATACGAAGAAGCCGGTCTCGCCCTGATCCAGGACGACCGCTTCCATTACCGTTTTACCATTTCATTGGAGGATGGAAAACGAGTCGTTTCCGTCGTCGCGCGACAAACACGCGGAAACGCCCTGGCCACCGATATTCTGGAAGACTCCTCTGAGCTGCTTCTGGGAAAAGAATTTCTCCCCGGTGCAGCCACTGACCGCGTCTATCTGACTGTGGCCGCCACAGAGGAGGGCTATCATTTTTACTATGGGATGGATGACCAGAGCTTTACCCCTGTCGTCCTGTGCGCAGATGAACGGCTTTTAAGCTCGATCGTGAACGAAGGCTTCACCGGCGCCTATCTTGGAATGTACGCTTCCTCCAATCACAGGAAGTCGGATAACTACGCGGATTATGACTGGGTTATTTATGAGGGGAAATAAATTTTCCAGGAGGAATTATGCGAATCTTACTTGCCGAGGATGAACGGGATCTGAACCGCATCCTCACCAAAAAACTAACTTCAGAAGGCTACAGCGTAGACAGTTGCTTTGACGGCGATGAAGCGATCGATCACCTCACCTGCGCGGACTACGACGCCATCATTCTGGATATCATGATGCCCAGCTCGGATGGCTTTGCCGTTCTACGCTCATTGCGAAATGCCAGAAAGCCCAGCCCAGTGCTGTTTCTGACTGCGCGCGATTCCATCTCAGACCGGGTAAAAGGTCTCGACAGCGGCGCGAATGATTACCTGGTCAAGCCATTCTCCTTTGAGGAACTGCTGGCACGCGTGCGGGCAATGATCCGAACGGCACATGGCAGTGTGAGCAGTGAGCTGAAGGTCGCCGATCTGGTGCTGGACACTGCCTCCGGACGCGTCACGCGCGGCGGGCGGGAAATCACCCTCTCAGCAAAGGAATACGCGCTGCTTGAATACCTCATGCATAACGCAGGTCTGGTGCTCTCCCGTGAAAAAATCGAAGACCATATCTGGAACTATGATTACGAGGGCGGCACAAACGTTGTTGACGTTTATATCAGCTATCTGCGCAAAAAGATCGACGACGGGCACGAGCAAAAACTGATCCGCACCGTGCGTGGGCGCGGCTATATGTTAAGCGAAATGGCGTGAACAATGGAGAATTCCCTATGAAAAAAATCCATCCGCACAAAAATCACCCTCTGGTTTTCCGCCGCCCTGATTCTGGTGGTGGCACTTACTTATTTTGTCATTTTATCGGTCAGCAGAGGAATTCTCCAGAAGACCATCCGCGATTCTCTGATCACAGCAGTGGAAAACAACGTGGACGAAGTCGAATACTACTCTTCTCTTTATTCGGATGCGGCAGCCAACGATATCGACTATTATGTGCGCTACGGGGATGGCTACATTGAGATTGATGACGACTTTCTGGATACCGTCAATGACGTCTATACCTCCCTCTGCCAGGCAGACGGAACGCTTATTTACGGAGAAAACCCGATTGCGCTCGACACGGAGGAGCTTGATTTTCAGGATTCTGTCGTGCAGCGTGTCCGTGTTGACGGAACTCTGTATTATGTCTTTGACCGTCAGCTGACCCTTGACGGCCTGGAAGGGTTCTGGCTGCGGGGCGTTGTTTCGGAAGAGCAGGGGGAAACCGAGTTATCCGCCATCTCCCGCACCTCTTTGATTCTCCAGCCCATTCTGGTTCTGATTGCCGTCATCGGCGGCTGGCTGATCGCCGGACGTGTCCTTGCACCGATTCGCCAGATTTCAGAGACTGCCGCACAGATCCGTCAGGGGGACGACCTGAAAAAACGCATTGAGCTCAGTGACGGCAGCGATGAGCTGCACCAGCTCGCCAGCCAGTTCAACGAGATGTTCTCGCGTCTGGAGGATTCCTTCCAGGCGCAGCAGCAGTTTGTATCCGACGCCTCTCATGAATTGCGCACACCCGTCACGGTGATCCGCGCACAATGCGACCTGACTCTGGAGGAGGAAGAGGCCGGCCCGGAGGAATACCGGGAGGCTCTGGAAGTCATCCGACGGCAGAGCAAAAAAATGAGCCGCCTGATCAGCGATATGCTGGACTTTGCCCGGCTGGAGCTGCAGCCGGAGCGCTATCAGAAAGAAGAGCTTCATTTAAGCGCACTCGTTGAGGATGTCTGCTCCGATATGGCCCTCATCCGGGAAAAGAATATTACACTCACCTGTGAGGCAGAAGCGAATCTCCGCATGCGCGGAAACCGGGAACTGCTGACACGGCTCCTCACCAACCTGATCAGCAATGCCTATAGGTATGGTAAAACGGATGGGCACATCTGGGTACGCCTGCGCTCCGAACCCGACCATTCTTTTGTTCTCTCCGTGCAGGATGACGGTATCGGCATCGCGCCGGAAGAGCGGTCAAACATCTTCCGGCGCTTCTACCAGACCGACCCTTCCCGTTCCGGAAAAGGAAATGGGCTCGGACTCGCCATGGTAAAAGAGATCGCAGAATTCCACGGAGGGGAGATTCGGGTGCAAAGTGAGCCCGGAACCGGAAGTACATTTGAATTTTTTCTGCTCTAATTTATTTTTAATGTTTGGCTGTTATCCTGTTGTCAGAAAACAAACCAATACAAAATCCGCATCGGCTCATTAAAAACCGGAAGCGCATAAAACTGTGCGCATCCATTATATGTCATAAGGGGAACCGGCTTGCCGGTGGATTCCTTATGACGCAGGCTGCGCCAATGCCGCAGGCAATTCTGCATGGCGCGGCTCTCCTACTGAACCGCTGCACCTGAATAAAAAGGAGGATCTCACTATGACAAACAAATTTCAGACTTATCTCAACCTGACCGAAAAAACCATCCTTTCCATCACCTGCACTGCCATGCTCACGCTTTCATGCAGTCAGATTTCTCTGGCTTCGGAGCAAAATTCATCCAGCTCAGGCAACACAGAGAGCAACGTTTCTGGCTCTTCAATAAGCACTGTCATCGGAGCAGATGCCGCGCAAAACTATGCTTTCGCTGACGCGGGCGTGGATCCGCTCTCTGTAGAGACCGCATACACCGAGTACGACTACGATGAGGGGGAATTTCTTTACGAAGTTAACTTCACCATAGAAGATACCGAATATGAATACCAGATTCAGGCTTACGACGGCAGCGTACTGAAAAAGTCCATGGAATATCTGGGGTTGAAAAAAACAATATCTCAGCAGACAGATACCCCCTCGATCCTTACGCTGGAAGAAGCAAAAGAACTGGCTCTTACAGACACGGAGCTTACAGACGAGGAACTGGAGCTTGTCACATTCACAAAAGAAAAAACCGATGAGGACGATGGCATTTCCATATATGACATTGAATTCTATACGGATACCACAAAGTATGAATATGAAATCAGCACCTTCACAGGAGACATTCTGGAACTGTCCATAGATTACAGATTCTCCGCACAGGACCTGGCAAACCTTACAGACACGGAGCGTGATAACACTGGCAGTACGGACAACAGCAGCTCAGGCAATACCGGCAGCAGCAATTCAGACAATGCAACTGGCAGCTCGTCCGCTTCCTACATCAGCCTGGATGAGGCGAAAAGCATTGCTCTGGAATATGCGGGACTCTCTGATTCGGATGTGACTTTTAAGAAGGCGAAGCTGGATAAGGAACACGGAACCATGGTTTACGAAATTGAATTTTATCAGGGAAGAACCGAGTACGAATGCGAAATCAACGCAGTTACCGGCACCGTCATTGAGTTCGAAATTGATGATTAATTTGTTACTCTTTTATCTTTGAAAATACAGAATGGTTCAAAACTCTTTCTTGCCATACTACACATAATATGCTATAGTCTGTCTGGGTAAGGGCGGTGGCAAGTACCGCCCTTTTGTCAAAGAGTCTCTGCTTATTTATTCAGCAGAGACTTTACTCTTTCCTTTGCCTCCTCCAGGTCTTTACATTCATTCAGGATTTCAAGGATTTTTCTGGTCTGGTTCTCTTCTGTAACGTGCATGAGAAGCTCGCTGGCATTCATATCTTCTTCCATCTGTTCTCCTTTCCGGCCCTTGCCTGCCTTATTCGTTAAGATTACTCCCAACCAAAAGGCATTATAACTCATATGAACCCAAAATCAATTTGTTTCTGCATTAATTTTAAATTGTTTTGTAATAAAATCTTGTGTGACTATTTATTGTATTATTAATACTCTTGGCTCTCCATATAATTCATATACTTCACCACCATCAGCGCAATCTTGAATGTGATAGCGTCCTCGAACACACGCAAATCAAGTCCGGTGGTCTTCTGCAGCTTGTCCAGGCGATAGACAAGCGTATTCCGATGGATGTAGAGCTGTCTGGAGGTCTCGGAGACATTCAGGCTGTTCTCGAAAAATTTATTAATCGTCGTCAGGGTCTCATCGTCGAAATCATCCGGTGATTTGCCGTCGAAGACTTCTTTGATAAACATCTTGCAGAGCGGGATCGGCAGCTGATAAATCAGACGGCCAATGCCGAGGGAGCTGTAAGCGATCACCTTGCGTTCTTCGAAGAAAATCTTGCCGACGTTCAATGCCATGCGCGCTTCCTTGTAGGAACGGGAAACCTCTTTGATCTCACCAACGATCGTGCCATAAGCAACCAAAGCTTCTTTTTTCTTCTCCTCGCCGAGCGCATCCAGAATCATCTCCGCGACGCGGTCCATCTCCGGATATCCTTCCTGCTCCCCAAGCTCTTTCACTACAATAATGCTCTTCTCATCCACAGCTGTAATAAAATCTCCAGGACGGCCATTAAACAGGGTGCGGATATTCTCAATCGCGCCGGATTCTTTTTCGTGATTGATCTCCACGATAAATACAACACGGCGAACCTCTGTATCAATGTGAAGCTTCTTCGCGCGATTATAGATGTCTACAAGAAGCAGATTGTCCAGAAGGAGATTCTTTATAAAATTATCCTTATCAAAGCGTTCCTTGTACGCAATCAGAAGATTCGTAAGCTGAAACGCCGCCATCCGTCCGACCATATGGACGTCGTCGCTGTTCCCATTTGCGAGCAGAATGTATTCCAGCTGATGGTCGTCAAACACTTTAAAAAACTGACATCCGGATACGACCTGGCTGTCCGCCGGTGAATTTGCAAACGGAGGCACCGACTCCCGGAAGTTCTCCGCTTCTGAAAAAGTCGTCGCCAGAATGACGCCTTCTGTATCCAATACACATAAATCCACTCTGCTGATCGATTTCACTCCATCCAGTGTCGTCTGTAAAACCTGATTTGATATCACTCCCATGCCCTCCTTTGGTATGAAAAAGTGTGCTTCGCACACACTCACGGTTCAATGAGCCTTTGAGAAAGGCGGGCAATCCCGCACTTACAACCCCACTGCCGTCATTTTAATATATCTCCACAAAAAAATCAACAAAAATTGTGAAAAATGCACGAAATAAATTAAAATCCTGGCCAGAAGAGGCACACTGCATGGGTAAAAATTACGAAATCCCCGGAAACACCGCAGGATGTTTCCGGGGATTTCAAACAGTTTCCCTTTTGATGCTGCTCTGAAGCAGAACAGCAGGCCACAGACCGCCTGCTTCGCAGGCTATATGCTGCTTTCGCATCATATGTCTGCGGCCGATGGGCGTTCCGCCCATCCCAAAAGGGAAAGACAGCCCTTAGCAGATAAATCTGCACAGGCTGTTTTTCCCTTTTGATGCTGCTCTAAACTTAAACTTCAAATAACAGATCGCCATAGGACGGCATTGGCCACATTTCTTTATCGACAATCATCTCCAGCTTGTCGACTGGTGCACGCAGCTCACTCATCGCTGTCATTACGACGTCATGGAAGTATTTCGCCTGGTCTGCGCCTTCTTCCATCGCACCGGCAGCAGCCGTGACCGTGCCCAGTTTCTCCAGTGCAGCCTTTGTCTCTACCAGCAGTGCACTGGTCTCAGAGAGCAACTCTGCCTGTACAGAAGTGTCTGCACCGGCTGCCTTTACGGTATTGATCGTGTCGGCCAGGCTCTTCGTATATTTGATAACGGCCGGAATGATCTGCTTGCTCGCGATGTCGATCATTGCCTTCGCCTCAATGTTGATCGCCTTGGAGTAGTTCTCATACTTGATCTCTACACGGGACTCCAGCTCCGCTTTTGTAAATACGCCAAATTTCTCAAACATGGAAACCGACTTATCCGTTACCAGAGCCGGAATCGCATCTACCATAGATTTAATGTTCGGAAGTCCTCTTCTCTCCGCTTCCTCTACCCATTCCGGAGCATAACCATTACCATTGAAGACAATTCTCTGATGCTCGGTCAGCTGACGTTTGATCAGGCTGTGCACTTCTGCGTCAAAGTCACTCGCGTTCTCCAGAATATCGCAGGCATCGCAGAATGCTTCCGCCACGATGGTGTTCAGCACAATATTCGGAGAAGCGATGGAATCACGGGAACCTACCATACGGAACTCGAACTTATTGCCTGTAAACGCAAACGGTGAAGTACGGTTGCGGTCGGTCGCGTCCTTCTCCAGATCCGGAAGGGTCTTTACGCCGGTCTTCAGAATGCCGCCCTTGTTGGAATGGGTCGCCTCACCTGTGCTGACAAGCTGTGAAACCACATCCTGCAGCTGCTCGCCAAGGAATACAGAGATAATTGCAGGCGGCGCCTCGTTTGCTCCCAGTCTGTGGTCATTGCCCGGATCAGCCGCGGATTCGCGAAGCAGATCTGCATGATCATCAACTGCCTTCAGGATACAGGAAAGCACCAGCAGAAACTGAATATTCTCATGCGGCGTCTTGCCCGGATCCAGAAGATTGATGCCGTCGTCCGTCGTGATGGACCAGTTGTTATGCTTACCGGAACCATTGACACCCGCGAATGGCTTCTCATGCAGCAGGCACTTCATCCCATGCTGGCAGGCCACGCGCTTCAAAGTCTGCATCACGATCTGGTTCTGGTCTACCGCTACGTTTGCTTCTGAATAGATCGGAGCCAGCTCATGCTGTGCCGGAGCCACCTCGTTATGCTGTGTCTTCGCCGGCACCCCGAGTTTCCAGAGCTCTTTATTGACATCCTTCATGAAAGACGCGATTCTCTGACGGATGGTGCCAAAGTAATGGTCATCCAGCTCCTGGCCTTTTGGCGGCATCGCGCCAAACAGAGTACGGCCGGTAAAAATAAGGTCTTTCCTCTGAAGGAACTTCTCTTCATCTACCAGGAAATACTCCTGCTCCGGTCCTACAGACGGAGTCACCTTCTTTGATGTCGTATTTCCAAACAGTCTCAGCAGACGCAGGGACTGTGTATTGATCGCTTCCATGGAACGAAGCAGCGGGGTCTTCTGATCAAGCGCTTCCCCTGTATAAGAGCAGAATGCAGTCGGGATACAGAGAATCGCACCAGCCGCGTCATGACGCACAAACGCCGGCGACGTGCAGTCCCAGGCTGTATAGCCTCTCGCCTCAAATGTCGCTCTTAATCCTCCCGACGGGAAAGAAGAGGCATCCGGTTCGCCCTTAATCAGCTCTTTGCCGGAGAACTCCATCAGAACCGTCCCCTCCGGGCTCGGCGCGGTGATAAAGGAATCATGCTTTTCCGCCGTCACACCGGTCAGAGGCTGGAACCAATGCGTATAATGGGTCGCGCCCTTTTCGATCGCCCAGTCCTTCATAGCTGCTGCAATGACATCCGCTGTCGCCAGATCCAGCTCTTTGCCCTCTTCAATCGTCTTCTGCAGCGCTTTGTAAACCTTCTTCGGGAGACGCTCCTGCATTACCTTTTCGTTGAATACATCTTCGCCGAAAATGTCTGCTACGTTAAAATACTCGCTCATAATATCCTCCTCTTTTTACATAAGTAAGCAGCTTCTCGTTACTGGCCGCAACCCGGCCACACACCTGCGTTTCACGCCGTCTGCCCTGCAGACGATATGCCGCTTACGCATCCTGTGTCTGAGACCCGATGGGCTGCTAAACCGTTGTAATGAAATAAGGGCATTCCATGATCTTCATTATGGAACGCCCTCGTCACCTGTTTCTAAAATACTCTATTCTTCTGTAAAAATCAAGTGGAAATTTCGGTAAATTGTGATATTTCCATATTTTTTACGAATTGCCGCGGCATACTGCCCTGCTCATTGTGTAAATATAACGATCAGAACCGCAGGCCATCGGCAGCTTTTTCGGCTTTACCCGTCCTTCACACCTGTATAGAACTACATAGGTCTCAGGCCTTGCCTTCGCTGCCAAGCACAGTCTTAATCTTGTGAGCCACAACTGCCTTTACATTCGCACGGCCAACAGTCAGATACTGTCTCGGATCGAAGTACTCCGGATGCTCGAAGAATACCTGACGGCAGCCGGCAGTCAGACCAAGGCGAAGGTCAGAGTCGATGTTGATCTTGCAGACAGCAGATCTCGCAGCCTGACGCAGCTGATCCTCCGGAACACCGATCGCATCCTTCAGAGCACCGCCGTTCGCATTGATAATCTTCACATACTCCTGCGGTACGGAAGAAGCGCCATGCAGCACGATCGGGAAGCCTGGCAGTCTCTTTGATACCTCTTCAAGAATGTCAAAACGGAGAGGCGGCGGAAGAAGAATGCCTTCCTCATTGCGTGTGCACTGTTCCGGAGTGAACTTAAACGCGCCATGGCTGGTACCGATCGCGATCGCCAGAGAGTCAACACCAGTTCTGGTAACGAACTCTTCTACTTCGTCCGGCTGTGTATAGGAAGAATCCTCAGCGGATACGTTTACATCATCCTCAATGCCTGCCAGCTTTCCAAGCTCAGCCTCTACTACTACGCCGTGATCATGCGCATACTCAACTACCTTCTTCGTAATCTCGATGTTCTCCTCGAAAGAATACTTGGAAGCATCGATCATAACAGAGGTAAATCCGCCGTCTACACAGGACTTGCAGGTCTCAAAGTCAGGACCATGATCCAGATGCATAACGATCGGAATATCCGGGCACTCAATAACAGCAGCTTCAACAAGCTTCTTCAGATAGGTCGGGTTTGCGTACTTTCTCGCACCCGCGGAAGCCTGCAGAATAACCGGAGAATGCAGCTCAGCCGCTGCTTCTGTGATCGCCTGTACGATCTCCATGTTGTTTACATTGAAAGCGCCAATCGCATAGCCGCCTTCATAAGCCTTTTTGAACATTTCGGTACTTGTAACTAATGCCATACTATTCAACCTCTCTTTGTAAATGATTTATTAACAGTTCAGAACAGCGATGTTCTCTGTAAATCAGGTTCAGTATACTACACATTCGCGGTTCTATCAATCCAAAATTAAGAAATTTTCCCATCAGGGCTGGTCAGGTCTGGTCTCAGCTGCCCATTTTATCATGTCAGCCCGCATTATTCTTCTTCTTCCACAATCAGCAGAAGTGTGGCGCGGTTTGAGCTGTTTCCGGACGTATCCGTCACGTAATAAACCAGCTGATAAATCCCGGCAATACTGGTATCATAATTTCCCTCTACCTGAATCCGCCGCCAGAGCGTATATTTGTTGTCATAATCATCCGTGATCGAATCCACATAATCCGTCGGCTCAAACGTGTCGCCGACCTGAATCGTCACCCGGCTCTGCTTCAGTGTGATCCTCGGTGCATCCGCGGCGAGCTCTTCCTCACTCTCCGTCTGCACCTGTGTCTGTTCAGACTCAGCCTGAGATGCCGTCGTCTCCGCCGTATCCGGAGCTTCAGCCGTATCTGTATCCGTATCCGCAGCGTTCTCTATCTCTATATCTGTATCCGTTTCCTCTTCTTCCGTATCCGCTTCACTCTGAACCGCAGCTGTCTTCACTGCCTCCGTCTCCGGCTTCTCTGTCTCCGACTCGGTCTCGGTCTCTTCTATATCATAATCAATCACTCTGGTAACCTTTGCAATATTATTATGGCTGTCCTTCGCTACATAAATCACGGTCGCCTTCGCTTCTTCACTGTTTGTAACCACACGTTCTACTGTCAGACTGTCCGACACATCCCCGTCCTCATCATCGGTCGCGATCACGCCCTCCAGCAGCTCCTCGGTAGTCATCCCATCCGAGTAAACGATCGAATCCGAGTAAGAAATCTCCGGTGCCGTATGATCTTCCGAAACACGCAGATAAATCACTCCCACACCCGCAGCAAAGCACAGGGCAATCGCAAATACAAGCAGTTTTTTCATCCTTTATATCCCCCTTATTTTTTCACACCGCCCCGGATAATGTCCGCCGGATGATCGATCAAAAGTCTTTTCGTGTATCCATAACCGTATTTCTTTTCCAGCCAGTCCGCACATTTTCCCAGATTAGGTTTTCGATCCTTGAGATTATGCGCGTCCGACGCAACATACCACACCAGATCCTCCTCAATCAATTCCCTGCAATACTGCCGGATCATATATCCTGTATCTCCCAGAAGGCTTCCCGCATTGATCTGAATCCGGGCACCCATATCCGTAATTTCTTCCGCGTGTTCTATCGATTTACGTATACAGTCGTACCGTTCCGCATGTGCAACGATCGGTCGGTATCCGGCGGACCGCAGCGCCAGTATGCGTTCCTTTATATAAGAAAACGGAGTGCTTTCCCGGAATTCCGTCAGGACAAACCTGCTGCCCGCCATCGTCGGCCTTCCGCCGGATTTTAGCGTCTCCACCATTTCCATATTTGCATGAAACTCACATCCCATATACAGCTTCAGATCCGGTGCAATCGCTGCAGCTTCATCACATGCCACCCAAAAAGCACGGTATATGCGCGGCAGCTCAGGTTCAAACATCTCCAGCCGATAATGAGGTGTGACAATAATCGTCCTCACACCATCCTCATACTCCCGGCGAAGCAATTCACGGGTCTCCTCGATCGATTTTGACCCGTCGTCTACACCTGGAAGAATGTGGCAGTGAATGTCATAAATTCCCTCCATGTTACCCTTTCATATCCCTACAGTTCCATATATGGCTGACAATAACATCTGCCCCCACACCGCCATATTACACGCCAACGTTCCCTCTCTCACTTTTTTACACACAATTATAAATGAGTATACACTGAATAAGTTTATTTTTCAAGAGGAACTTGAATGTCCCCGAAAAATACCGGTAAATTCTGCTGAAAAACCTCCAGAATCTGCTGTGAAATCTCGCGAATCTGCGGGTGTGCGCCTCCTGAAAGGCGCAGCTTCAGAAAGTGTCTCCACTCACGCAGATTCATCGTCATCACGATCTCCGTCTTCAGGGAATTCGGCAGAATCGACCGCGCCTCCTGGGCAGACGCTCCCGCCTCGAGCATTTCAAAATAGTACTTCTCCGCACTCTCCATCGCGGCAGTCCAGATCTCGTATTTTCTGCGGTCTGCGGGGCTGCTCAGGTCATAATGAAACCCGGACGCGATATCAATCACAGAAATCTGATTTCCAAATTTATCTTTTGAGTAATTGCAGTACCGCGTACTTTCCTGCGAATAGCTCGCTATGCGATGCCGCACAATCTCATGCGTCACACCGCGGTCGCAGGTCACCTTCACCGTCACGCTCTCGTGCTCAATGACAGACTCATGCCCGCTTTTTATAATCCCGGCAATAAACTTTTCCGCAGTTCCCTCACCGATCCTGTCCTCACTTTTATAACACACTCTTCCGATCCGCTCAATCTTCGCAAGGATCGCCTGGTAATCCGCCATATCCAGAATCTCCACTTCCGGCTTTACCGTAATCATATTCTCCTCCATTTCCGATCAATAAACAGGAACAATGATTCCTATTTCATTTCGATGCTGTTCTGAACTGTTATTCCTATTTTACATGATTCCGCATCATATGGCAACCGGATTCTTTTTTGTCCCTGACCACGCAACAGGTGCGTGGTCGGGGGCGTGAACAGTAACAGCAATTCACATGTAATATTTCTGGTAAAAATACGTTTTATTCATCCGGCATCCGTCTGGTCCGGGAAGAGCTTCAGCTCCCGGAAAACCGCCCAGATATAAGGTGCTCCAAAGGCATTCAGTTTTTTAGGCCCTGTGATTTCTTCCGGCATCTCACAGATCCGGTCATACGCTTTCACAATGGTAGCACGCGTGATGGATTTTTCACGCCGGTCTACAAACAGCTCTCCGCCTTTTACCGTATAATGGAAAGGAAGTCCCTTTACCGTATAAAAAAGCTCTCCCTGATGCGTTTCCAAAACCTTCCATAGTTCCTCGTGGCTCATGTTCTATCCTTTCCCGGCATCGTGCCGCTGCGTTACAGGTCACACCCTGACCAGATTTACCTTACCTTAACCACTACAGGTGTGACCTATAACGGCATCCGGCCAATTGAAATCGCTTACGCGATGGGCCGGATGCTACTTCCTCTACGTTTTCAACCCTGACCACGCAGCAAGTGCGTGGTCGGGTTGTGACCAGTAACGCCGCTGCCCTGTCCATTCCGCGCTTTGCACAAGCGCAAACGTTATCCTGTGTATTTCTATCATACCACATCTGATACAAATGGCTACTATTTTCCCGCAAAAAATCCCGCAAGACTGATATATAAACCAGTGCTTACGGGATTTTTCCTGTTACAGGCATGCCTTGATTTTTTCAATCATTTCCGCATATTCTGTATCTGTTAAATAGACTTTGTCCGGGTTCATCTGGAAAACGCCGCCCCACTCGTCTCCGCCCTTGTACTTCGGGACGAGATGCATATGCAGATGACAGCCGGTATCACCATATGCGCCATAATTCACCTTATCCGGCGAAAACGCTTTATGCAGGGCTTTTGCCGCTTTCGCCACATCCGCGAAAAAGCGGTTCCGCTCCTCCTCGCTGATATCAACCAGCTCACTGACGTGATCTTTGTAAGCCACAATACACCGTCCCGGCTTGCTCTGTTCTTTGAATAAAATGAGCTGGCTTACGTCCAGGTCACAGATTTTAATTCCGAATTTCGCAAGCGGCTCGCCGCCCACGCAATAACCACATGTCTGATCAATCATGTCTGACCTCCTGCTTTATCTCTGCACTCTCGCGCCTGCTCCGGACATGATGCCTTCTACCTCTTTCAGGCTTGCCATGGTCGTATCGCCAGGGGTCGTCATCGCCAGCGCGCCATGCGCAGCGCCATAGTTCACCGCAGCTTCCGCGCCCTTGCCGGTGATCAGGCCGTATACAAGGCCCGACGCAAACGAATCGCCGCCGCCCACACGGTCCATGATCTCAAGGCCATTGTAATCCGCCGCCTTATAAATCTCGCCATCCGCCCAGCAAAGCGCGCTCCAGTCATTGACTGTCGCAGTCTTTACCTTTCTCAGAGTCGTCGCCACTACCTTAAAGTTCGGATAGGTCTTTGCCGCCTCATTGATCATCTTGCGGTAACCGTCGATGTTCAGCTCCTTCAGATTTGCGTCATTGCCCTCGATCTCAAATCCAAGGCAAGCCGTGAAATCCTCCTCGTTTCCGATCATGACATCAACATACTTCGCAATCTCCCTGTTTACTTCCTGCGCCTTTGCCTGTCCGCCAATTGCGCTCCACATGGACGGGCGATAATTCAGATCATAGGAAACCACGGTACCATATTTCTTAGCGGTTTTAATCGCCGCAATGACCGTCTCGCAGGACTGCTCAGAGAGTGCCGCATAGATACCGCCGGTGTGCAGCCAGCGCGCGCCGAGCTCGCCGAAGATATAATCAAAATCAAAATCCTCCGGGGTCGCCTTGGAGATAGCCGTATTTGCCCGATCTGAGCAGCCAACTGCGCCGCGGATGCCAAAGCCGCGCTCTGTAAAGTTCAGACCGTTGCGGCAGACACGACCGATCCCGTCGGTTTTCATCCATTTGATCAGAGAGGTATCCACCCCGCCCTGCAGGATAAAGTCTTCCATCAGCTTTCCAACTTCATTGTCTGCAAACGCCGTGATCACGCCCGTACGCAGGCCAAAGCAGCGGCGCAGGCCACGCACCACATTATACTCTCCGCCGCCTTCCCATGCACGGAACGAGCGCGCAGTGCGGATCCGGCCCTCGCCCGGATCCAGACGGAGCATAACCTCTCCCAATGATACCGCATCATATCTACACTCACCAGCAGGTCTTAAATCTAACTCCATGATACTGTTTCCTCCTCATAAATTCCTGTAACTGTTCTGAGCAGTTACCTTATTTTTCTCAGATAATTCCTTTTATTTATTCCGTGATTCAAGCGGAAAAAGAGACATCATTTCAGTTCAGCAGCCCACATATTTCTCCAGGGTCGCTCTCACCGCTCCGGTGCCGGCAATGAGCTCACAGAAATAGCCAATCACCGTATCCGCCAGGCCGATCTCATAGAGATCCACGCCAAAGATATCCGTTCTTTCCAGAATCGGTTTCACCTTCTCTTCCACGCCATCCGTCTCGCCAAGCTTAATATCCTTTACATATGGGCAGACAACCGAAAGCTGCGGATCCGGACTGAGCTCGAATTCCTCGCCGGAATCATCGATGGCCATCAGATAACGGAGCCATCCGGCAAGCACAAGCGGGATCAGCTTCAGCTCCTTCACATCGAGTGTATCAGAACCCGCGTACGCAGAAATCGTACCGCCGAAGCGAATCGCCAGCTTCTGTGAGGTATCGGTCGCAATCCGCTGCGGAGTATCCGGCATAAACGGATTCGGCAGACGCACATTAATCACTTCGCCGATAAACTGTTCCGGATCGAGCAAATCCTGTTTCACCACTACCGGAAGTCCTTCCTTGTAGCCAATGGTCTCCACCATTTTTTTCAGAACCGGATCACGCATCTCTTCATAAATGCGCTCATACCCCAGCAGGCAACCGTAAATCGCCAGCGAAGTATGCAGCGGATTCAGGCAGGTGCAGACCTTCATTTTCTCAACACGGTCTACATTCTCACGGGTCGTGTAGATCACACCGCCCGGCGTAAGATTGATCTTTCCGTTCGGGAATGCATCCTCAACCACGAGGTACTGGCACTCCTCCGCGTTTACAAACGGAGCCACATAGGTCTTTTTCGATGTAATCACCGGCTCCAGCTCTTCCAGTCCATCATCGGCAAGAATCTTCTCGACATTCGCGTCCGGGCGCGGAGTGATCTTATCAATCATGCTCCACGGGAAGCCGACCTTTGTCTTATCATTGATATAATCCGCAAAACCGGCCTCTGCCACGCCATTCTTTACCCATTCCTGCGCAAAGGTATTGATCGCGCCGTAGAGCTTATCGCCATTGTGCGAACAGTTGTCCATGCTCACCATCGCGACCGGCTTCTTCCCGCTCTGGTATCTTGTATAAAGAAGGGCCGCCACTTTGCCAATATAGCTCGTCGCCTGCTCCGGACCGTTTTTGAAATCCGCCTCGACCGCCGGAAGTGTCTCACCTTTGCCATTCACAAGGCTGTACCCCTTCTCAGTGATCGTAAAGCTCGCCATCTTCAGCGAATCTGCGGTAAAAATTTCCTTCAGCCGGGCAAAATCCGCCGTATTGTCCGGATCCAGGGTCAGAGACTCCACAATACTGCCCACCACAGTCTTCTCTACCGTGCCGTCTACCTTCAGAGTCGCCAGCACGCTGTAGCTGTCATGCGGGAGATACATTTTCTCAATAATCTCATAGTCAAATCCTTCCGCCACGATCAGACCCGTACCGCACTGTCCGTCATTTAAAAGACCCTGCAGCAGATTTGCCTGAAATGCGCGGAAAATATTGCCCGCACCGAAATGAATCCATTCCGGCGTCTCCTTCGTCTTCGCTTTCACCGCTTCCCGGTCAAATTTGGGCAGCTGATAACCTTTATCCAGCCACTCCTGGCTGTTCTTTAAACCTTCTTCACTTAAACGCATATACTGGCTTCCTTTCTGATTTGATGCTGTTTGGGACTGGTTATACAAAGTATTCTGCGGGGTACTTTTCGCGGATCTCTTTTTCATCCACAATATACCGCGCAAGATGCTCTTCCATTAATTCTTTTGCCAGGACCTCATCCCGGCGGTTGACCGCCGCGCAGATCTGTTTGTGGTCATTGATGATTTTTAAATCTTTTACCGAGTGCAGCGCCATCTCACGGATCCGGTCAAAATGGAGCGTGTAGCTGCTCAGCATGTTCCAGGTATACAATCTCCCGGCGATTCGAAACAGCTCACGGTGAAACGCATCGTCCAGCTGCATCATTTTTCTTGCATTCTCCACATTAAATTCCTGAAGGATAATATTTTCCTGCAGGATACGAATGTCGTCATCCGTTGCCTTCCGGCAGGCAAGCTGTACCGCCATTCCCTCCAGAATATTGCGTGTAAACTGCATCTCCTTCGCCAGCTCATAGTTAATCCGGCTGATCTGGCTGCCCCTCTGCGGATAAACATCCACCATCTGTGCTTTTGCCAGATCCTGGAGTGCCTCTCGTACCGGTGTCCGGGAAAGCCCCAGCTCCTCCGCCAGGTCTTTCTCACTCACCATCGTTCCCGGTTTGAGTTCCAGGTCAATAATATTCTCCTTCAGCACTCTGAGCGCATAATCACGCCCATTCTCCCCCGCCTGACGCTCTTCTATGTACATAATGCCTCCTCGAAGTTGCCACAATGCCCGTATGCTGTTACAGCTCTCATCTGCAGCAGCCAAAGCAATGGTAATATAGTAAGAGTGTGACCTGCAGCTGCATATGTCAGACATACGGCAGACGCGGGTTTCTATGTCTCACAGCCTTTCTCTAAGCTCTCCTCGCGTTCGGATCCAGGTCAAATCCAAAATAGCGCACCGCATTGCCGTAAGAAATGCCGCGTACAATCTGCTCCAGAGCCACCTCATCATTCGGGTATTCTCCGTTTTCTACCCATTTTCCGAGCAGATCGCAGAGAATACGGCGGAAATATTCATGTCTGGTGTAAGACAGGAAGCTTCTGGAATCCGTCAGCATTCCAAGGAAATTGCCCAGCAGTCCCAGGTTTGCCAGCGAAATCATCTGATCCGTCATGCCCTGCTTGTGATCGTTAAACCACCATGCACTGCCCTGCTGAATCTTGCCGATCGCCTCTGTCCCCTGGAAGCAGCCAAGGATCGTGCCGATCGCCGCATTGTCGTTCGGATTCAGGCTGTAAAGGATGGTCTTCGGAAGCTTGTCCTCAACCACCAGTGCATTCAGGAAATCCGCCAGCTCTGAGGAGGGTGCGTAGTTGTTGATACAGTCCACGCCTGTATCCGGTCCGAGCGACTTGTAGATCAGCTGGTTGTTGTCGCGCTTCGCGCCATAATGCAACTGCATCGCCCAGTCAAATTCATGATAAAGCCTGCCCATTTCCAGCATAAAGGCGGTCTTGAACTGAATCTCCTCCGCACGCGTAATGCTCTCTCCCTTCAGCCGCTTCGCAAAAATCGCATTCACCGTCTCCGCGGATGCCGGTGCGTACATCACATACTCCAGACCATGATCGGAAACACAGCAGCCTCGCGCTGCAAAATATTCCATCCGGACACGCAGCGCCTTTACCAGATCCTCAAATGTCCCAATCTCTACCGCGCTCACTTCGGCGAGCTTCGCGATATAATCCGCGTAATCCGGTTTTTCCAGATTCATCGCCTTGTCCGGACGCCACGCCGGAAGAACCTGCACCTCAAAGGTCTCATCCTTCGCGATCATCTCATGCCATTCCAGCGTATCCACCGGATCGTCCGTCGTACAGATCAGCGTCACACCGGAACGGCGAATGATATTGCGGACACTCATATCGTCCTGATGCAGGGCTTCGTTGCAGAGATTCCAGACCTCCTCTGCCGTCCGGCC
This sequence comes from Lachnospiraceae bacterium, assembly GCA_021200475.1. Lineage (GTDB taxonomy): Bacteria > Bacillota > Clostridia > Lachnospirales > Lachnospiraceae > Choladousia. The sequence goes on along the minus strand of JAJQGP010000090.1, from coordinate 13,646 downwards.
ATTCAAAGCGCCATAATAGCCAAAGTACCGCTGCAGCTCCAGATGGCTCCAGTGATACAGCGGATTGCCGATCGCTTTCTCCAGAGTCTCTGCCCATTTCTGGAATTTCTCCCGGTCGGTCGCGTCGCCGGTAATGTACTTCTCCTCAATGCCGTTTGAACGCATCTGTCTCCATTTGTAATGGTCGCCGCCCAGCCATACCTGCGTGATGTTATCAAACTTGCGGTCCTCTGCAATCTCGCGCGGATTAATATGGCAGTGATAATCCAGAACCGGTGTTGTCTCTGCGTACTCATGAAACAGCTTCTTCGCCGTTTCCGTTGGCAGCAGAAAATCCTTATCCATAAATGGTTTCATACTTTCCTTCACTCCTTTGCTTAAGATACTTTCCATCATAATCCTTTAAAGGCAGATTTGCAATGCTTAAAAAGGCAAATTCATGATTCTTTCACAAAGTCTTCACGCATTGGCGCAAAAACATCCAGAAGAACCCCTTTTTCCAGGCAGACGCAGCCATGCTCAATGCCATTTTTTTCAGAAGGCTGTCACCTGCCCTGACGATTCTCTTTTCTCCGTTGATTTCAAACTCAAACGCGCCGCTGATAATATAAGTAATCTGTGTATGCGGATGATGATGCAGCGCTCCCACTGCGCCCACTTCGAAGTGATTTTCCACAATCATTACTTCATCCGTGTAAGCAAGAATTTTTCTCACCACACCCGGGCTGGTTTCCTCGGCATCAATTTGTCCGTATTCATTCCAGATTCTGTCTTTTACTGGTTTCATTTTTCTGAATTCCCCCTGATTATGGTGTCTGTCATTTCTTTTTATCCGGTTTTTTTCCTTCAGAAGCGTAGACATGACGTTTCACGTAATCGTAAAACTCCTCTTTTTCTTTCCCAAGTACCCGATCCGTCAGCATATATCCATGTCCGCCTCCGGTAAAGAGGATGATCATATTTCCTTCCCGTTTCGCGCCCTTTACTTTGCTCCATGGGATCAGCTCATGCTTTTCTTTCAGTGTCACATAAATGCCCGGCTCTCCAAACGCCAGCTCCGTATCCTGCGGGGTCGCCTTCGCCTGAGAACGCGCCTGTACCCAGACCGCCAGCGGATGAAAAACCGGAATCAGCAGAACGAAAGCCACGAGAAACGCCCGCACGTTCACGTTCACTTCTCCCCAGAACCGCACCAGCAGCGCAACCGCCGCCCCAAACAGGACGAGATTGCATACGCCGATCATGGAATGATACGTATGATACATTGATAAAAGCCAGTAGTCCAGAGTGCGGACTTCACTTTTGTAACGGTAAGTCATGTACTCGCTTCCTTATAATAATAAAATAAATTTGATGTCCCGCCCATCCCGAAAGAGTCCACCAGCCCATTGCGGATAAATCCGCATGGCTTCTGGCCGTGTCATAAGGGATCCACCGGCAAGCCGGTCCCCCTTATGACATATTTCGCTGCTGTTCGGAACTGGTCGGGAGAGCCGCAACCCCGTACGTTCCGTACAGCAGGCCACAGGCCGCCTGCTTTGCAGGCTATATGCCGCTACGCGTCCTATTCTCCGCTGTCGCTCCGGTCGGTGCTAAACGCGTGCCACTGGCACGCAGCACCTGTGGCTGAATGGGTCTACGCTTCGCTTCGGTCCGCGCTAAACGGACGTCCAGCGCCGTCCCGCCCATCCCGAAAGAATCCACCAGCCCATTGCGGATAAATCCGCATGGGCTTCTGGCCGTGTCATAAGGGATCCACCGGCAAGCCGGTCCCCCTTATGACATATTTCGCTGCTGTTCGGAACTGGTCGGGAGAGCCGCGCCATGTTAAATTGCCTTCGGCAATGGCGCGGCCTGCGTCATAAGGGATCCACCGGCAAGCCGGTCCCCCTTATGACATATCACATGAATAGATTCGGCAGGAGCATGCTGACCTGCGGGATGAAGGTTACCATCAGCAGGACGATGATCATGCATACATAGAACGGCAGGGTCGCCTTTACGACTTTTTCCATCTTTACTTTGCCGACTGCGGAACCGATAAAGAGCACGGAGCCTACCGGCGGGGTCAAAAGGCCGATACCACAGTTCAGGACGATCATAATACCGAACTGGATGGAACCGATGCCGATGGACTGTGCGATCGGAAGGAGGATCGGCGTCGCGATCAGGATGATCGGGGCCATATCCATAATGCAGCCGAGGAACAGCAGGATCAGATCAAGCAGGAGTGCGATGATAATCGGGTTGTCTGTCAGACCGATTACCGCGTTTGCCACTAAGGTCGGTACCTGCAGCAGGGTCAGGCAGTATCCGAATACGCTGGAGGTCGCGATCAGGATCAGGACGATCGAAAGCGTATCAATACAGTTTTCCAGTTCCTTCCATACGCCCTTCCAGGTCAGGCCGCGGTAAACGTAGATACTGACAATCAGGCTGTAGATAACCGCGATCGCGGCGGACTCAGTAGCGGTAAACCATCCAAGAACCACGCCTACTACTACGATGATAATCGCCAGGAGCGCCCAGATCGAGATGAAGAACTGCTTTACCAGGCGTTTCAGGCTGAAGGGAGAACCCTTCGGATAATTTCTTCTCTTGGAAATAATGTAGGAGCCAACCATCAGGGAAACCGCCAACAGCGCGCCCGGAAGATAACCGGCCAGGAACAGGCTGCCTACGGAAACGCCGCCCGCTGACATCGCGTAAATAACCATGTTGTGGCTCGGCGGAACCAGAAGACCCTCGCAGGAAGATGTAATCGTAACCGCCACAGAAAAATCGTCGTCATAACCCTGATCTACCATCATTGGAATCAGAATACTTCCCAGGGAAGCAGTATCCGCAGCCGCGCTGCCGGAGATACCGCCGAAGAAATAAGATGCCACAATATTAACCATCGCCATGCCGCCTGTCATCCATCCTACGATGGTGTCGGCCAGCGCGATCAGCTTTTCTGAAATACCTCCGGAGCCCATCAGGCAGCCCATTGTAATAAAGAACGGCACGGCCATCAGGCTGAAGGAGTTGATCCCCTTGACCATCTGCTGACAGAGTGTAGTAAACGGGAGTCCCTGATACCACAGGCAGAGAAGAGAGGCGATCGCTACTGCGTACGCAATCGGGAAACGCAGGACAATCATCACAAGAAAGCTAATCAACAAAATCATAATTGCTATCGTCTGTGTACTCATGCTTTTTTCTCCTCCTCTCCAAATCCGCAAAGTGTTTTCACGTGATTGTAAATCACTTCCACTTCAAAAACAATCATGGCAATACCGGCTACCGGCACCGGGAAATACAGCCAGAAGCGGGACAGCCACGGCATGCTGACGTAAGTACCCTTTGAGCCGATCGTCATTGCATATTTCATGCCGACCGTCAGCATGATAAAGCCCAGGATCAGAACCGCGATGTCCGACAGGAAATCCAGCACATGCACGGCAACCTTAGGCAGATAATTATCCAGCGCGGTCATACGAATGTGCGCGCCGCGGCGGATCGCCAATGCGGCAGAAAGCACTGCCATATACGCCATGAAGGTCAACACAACCTCTTCCGTCCAGGACGGATCCGGGATGAATGAAATATATCGTCCCGCCACACTCATACTGGTAATCAGGATATCGCCGACCAGTAATATCTTACAGATAAATAAAACAACCTTGTAGGTAATGTCAAATACAGGTTTGATTTTGTCCACTTTCCGAAAGAAAGCCTCCATAAGTACTCCCTCCTTCTATTATGTATGTATACAAAAGGGCGCGCCGGCTGGCTTTCCAGCCGCGCCCGCGCGCCCTTTGCAGAACCATTCGCTTAACCGTGAAGTGCTATACAGTTACTGATTCACCAAAACTGCGTATCGGTCAGCTTCTTACCAGATTTACACTGTCTTTCCCTCCGCAGGTGTGAATGGTGATAGAATTATTCCGCCTCATCCGCAAAGTCCAGAAGCTGCTGATACAGGTCTTCCTGTCCCTCAATGTTCTCCGCTACCAGGTCAGCAACTGCTTCCTGCCACGGGGTCAGATCGTCAACCTCAACGACATTTACGCCAGCCTCGATGAGTTCTGCAAGGACCTCATCCTCAGCGGACTGGGAGATCTCGCGGCAATAGTTCGACGCATACTCACCAGCCTCAGTAATGATCGCCTGCTGCTCTTCCGTCAGGGAATTCCACGCATCATCGGTCATAACCACCTGAACCGCACCAAGGGTATGTCCGTCCAGAATCAGGTTCGGAGCCACCTCCGGGAATGCGTTCGACTGATAGTTCGCGATCGGCTGCTCTGCCGCGTCAACAACGCCCGTCTGCAATGCAGAATACAGCTCTGTGAAGGATACGACTGTCGGGGAAGCGCCAAGGCTCTCTACCAGACCATTCATGATTGCATCATTTGACACACGGATCTTCATGCCAGCCAGATCCTCAATGCCGGAAACCTCATCCACTGTGAAGAAATGGCGGAAACCTTCCTCGCCATAGAACAGACCACGGATGCCTGTACCATTTTCTACCGGCTCAAGCAGGAACTCCTGCGCGAGATCGGATGTCGCAAATGCCCAGAAATGCTCTCTGCTCTCAAAGGTGTACGGCAGGGACAGAAGCATGGACTTCTCTCCGCCATAGCTGGTCAGCGCAAACGCGGAGATACGGGAAATATCAATCGTGCCGCCGCCGCCAAGCATCGTATCTAGAACATCCTCCTCAGCGCCAAGCACGCCGCTGAACATGATATTGATCTGCATGGAACCGTCAGACAGCTCCGCTACCTTATCCGCAAATGCCTGATCCATCTGTCCTACAATCGTGTCAGCCGGGTTTACTTCCGCCATCGTAAACGTCACATCCGCCGCGGATGCCGTCAGCGGACCTACTGCAGAAGTTGCAATCGCCGTAACCATACCAGCTGCGGAGCCCTTCAGGAAATCTCTTCTTGTAATTTTTTTCATGTTTGTATCCTCCTTAAAATAACGTTCCGGGGTATTCCCCAAGATGGATTTATTTTACCACTGGTATACTAGCTTATCAATTGGCACTATTTCACAGTATTTTCACAAATTTTTTATGCAAAAATCCAGGATTGTTTATTTTTTCTCAATCATTTTTGGAAACGTTAAATAATTTCCAAAGAAGGGTTCATCAAATAATAAACAAATTTTAACGAGATATTTCTTTTTCCGAAATAAAAGTTGCGCATTCCAAAACCATGTGATATATTCAGATTATACAAAATTCCAGTCAGAGAAGCGAATTTTCTCATCCATAATTTTGCTGGATTTTGAGATTGGCAGTTACTGGTCAGGGTGTGACCCGTAACGATTAGCGGCTTATCTGGAACAGCAGGCTGCCTTTTCTTTTCTATGCTGTTCTGAACAATTTTACAAGGAGGGATTTCTATGCAGATGACATTTCGCTGGTATGGCGAAGGAAATGACAGCATCACACCGGAAATGATCAAACAGATCCCCGGCGTGACCGGCCTTGTCTGGGCACTGCACAACAAGCAGCCGGGTGAAATCTGGGAAGTAGATGAGATCGAAGAAGCGCGCAGGCAGATCGAAGGGCGCGGCTTTAACATGGACGTCGTAGAAAGTGTCAACGTTCACGACGACATCAAGATCGGTCTTCCGACCAGAGATCAGTACATTGAAAATTACAAACAGACCCTGCGGAACCTGGCACAGTTCGGAGTGAAGGTTGTGACCTACAACTTCATGCCGATCTTTGACTGGACGCGCACCGACCTCTTCCACCCGATGGAAGACGGCTCCACCGCACTCTTTTATGAAAAATCACGCATTCAGGATGACTATCGGGCGATGGCGGATTATATTCTTGAGAATCTGCACGGACTGACCTTCCCGGGCTGGGAGCCGGAGCGCATGGCAAAGCTGGACGAGCTGTTCGAAGCTTACAAACCGGTTACCAAAGAAAAGCTCTGGGACAACCTGAAATATTTCCTGGAAGCTCTCATGCCGACCTGCCATGAGACCGGTATCAAAATGGCCATCCATCCGGACGATCCGCCGTGGGACATTTTTGGTCTGCCGCGCCTGCTGGTTGATAAGGAGTCCATCGGACGCTTCCTCTCCATGGTAGACGACCCATACAACGATCTCTGCCTGTGTTCCGGATCCCTCGGCGCGAATCCGGATAACGATATCCCGGACATCATCCGCACCTATTGTGACCGCATCGCGTTCGCGCATGTGCGCAACGTCAAGCACTTCCCGAACGGCGATTTCACCGAAGCGTCCCACCGCGACTGTGACGGCGACGTCCATATTCTGGACATCATGAAGGCTTATCATGACTGCGGCTTCGATGGCTATATGCGTCCGGACCACGGCCGTCACATCTGGGGCGAGCAGTGCCGCCCGGGTTATGGCCTCTACGACCGTGCGCTCGGCATCATGTACCTGTTGGGATGCTGGGATATGCTGGAAAAAACAGACGGCCCGGTGGCTGCGAAATAGGGAAACGGTTTATCTGACAGCCGTACGCAATCGAGCAGGGAGACTTATCCCCTGCTCGCCCGCGCGGGCCTAACACCTTGCCAGGCTCTGCGCATGCATAAAGGAGCAGGAAACTTTTTGTTTCCTGCTCCTTTACAGTCCCTGCTTTGTTTCGAGACACTTTTCCCACCGTGCCGGTACCGCCGGACAGCTTTTTACCCGCATCGCCGCACGCAGCTCTACATAACACCCGCACAGAATACAGGTCCCCGAAAGCAATTTGTCGCATCCCCGGCAAATTGCCAGCCGCTCTTCATAAACATCCTCCGGCACTTTGTCATCCGGCGGCAGATTCTTCACATAGGAAAACAGGTTTGCATACTGCGCCTGCTCCGCCATATCACGGAGCAGACATTTTTTGCAAACCCGCTGCATGTTATCCTTCATTTTTGTCACTCTTTTCGCAAATGTCCTGCACATTCTCTTCCTGCGCAGCCCGCCAGCGGGAGCATCTCCAGACACCCTTGCAGGCAGGCTGCGGGACAAGAGTCAGCTATTTCACAGCCAGATGTACGACTGCGCAGGCCGGGATCGTGAATTTCAGTCCATTCTCCGTACGCTGTGCACCGTCAAATGCGGCCATCTTCACCGTCTCCGGCTCTTCAAAGGTATTCTTATCCGCCATCGCGCCGGTGAGGATTTCTCCGCAGATCTCCGTGACTTCTTTTCCGGTAATTTCTGTCTCCACTTCATAAGCCTCGTCCAGAGAAAGATTCGTCACCGTGATATGCAGCACACCATCTGCATCCACGGAAGCGGATTCGGTCAGGTTCGGTACGGAATACTCTGCCTCCAGTCCGATCGGCGCCGCCTCGATGCTGCTCTCTACCAGCTGCGCGTCCTGATGGTCGCGATACATCCGGAACACATACCAGGTCGGTGTCTTCACCATCTGCGCGCCATCTGTCAGGATCACAGACTGCAGCACATTCACCATCTGCGCGATATTCGCCATCTTCACACGGTCGCTGTGCTTGTTGAAAATATTCAGAGTCATTCCGGCTACCAGCGCGTCACGCATGGTATTCTGCTGATACAGAAATCCCGGGTTCGTGCCTGGCTCCACATCATACCAGGTGCCCCACTCATCGACCGTCAGGCTGACCACCTTTTCCGGGTCAAATTCGTCCATGATCGCGCCGTGCTTCTGCACCAGCTCTTCCATATAATAAGCCTTGTTCAGAGTCTTATAGTATTCTTTCTCATCAAAGTCCGTCGCGCTTCCCTTGTGGTGCCAGTCATCGCCCGGAACGGTATAATAATGCAGCGACAAGCCATTCATAAAGCCATGCTGGTTGTCATTGTTGCGGCGGAAACAGGTCGCGAGCACCTGACGCGTCCACTCATAATCATCCACGTTCGGTCCGCAGCAGATCTTATTGATCTTTGAATCGCTGTGATAATCACGGACGTAGGTCTGATAACGTCGATACTCGTTCGCGTAATGCTCCGGGTTCATATTGCCGCCGCAGCCCCAGCTCTCATTGCCAACGCCGAAATAATTCAGCTTCCAGGGCGCCTCATGACCATTCTTCGCACGCAGATCCGCCATCGGCGACACACCTTCAAACGTGATATATTCCACCCACTCAGACATCTCCTGCACGGTACCGCTTCCCACATTGCCATTCACATAAGTCTCGCAGCCCAGCTGGCGGCAGAGTTCAAAAAACTCATGCGTACCAAAGCTGTTATCCTCTACCACACCGCCCCAGTGCGTGTTGATCATCTTTTTCCGGTTTTCCTTCGGGCCAATGCCATCCTTCCAGTGATATTCATCCGCAAAGCAGCCGCCCGGCCAGCGCAACACCGGCACACGGATTTCTCTGAGTGCTTCCACTACGTCCGTCCGCATTCCGTTCACGTTCTCAATCGGGGAGTCCTCACCGACATACAACCCCTCATAGATGTAGCGTCCCAGATGTTCGGAAAAGTGCCCGTAAATCTCTTTGTTGATTTTGTTCTGAACCTGATCTGCATGAATCACTAATTTAGCCATTGTTTTCTGTCTCCTCCTCATATTCATCCATCCTCGTGAGCGCTCACGCTCCCTGCCCGCTGTGCCCCGCGCCAGATAGCGAAGCGTTTACTTCCCGCTGCCGACACAGACGCCATTTTCACAAAACACAAAAGGCTCCCTGCCGCACCAGCAGCGCCATCCGAACTGTGAAGGTACTGAGCAGTTACGAATATTAACCGTTTCAGCGGTTATCCTCCGGCATAAAGGTATGCCCCTTTATCTTCTCATACTGTTCCTCTGTAATTTTCAGAATGGTGCCGTGTTTAAAACGGTAGGGAAAGGAAAACGCATCGTCCGCCCGCTCAAACACGCCACTGCCCAGATTGTCCGAGAGAAATGGTATATATCCCTGCTTTTCCCCGGCCACGCCAAAATAATCCAGGAACAGCGCCCAGTGCCCGTCGTCCAGCTTTACGGCCGTTGGCGCCTCATGCTTCTCCGGGTCAATTCCACGCATGCTCGTATCAAACGCATCAATTTTTTCATAAGTACCAGTCAGGGATGAAGAACGCAGCAGCTGTATGCCGGACGGATTTCTTTCACTCTTTAAAAACAAATAATACCATCCCTCTTCCCGGTAAATCGCAGAATCGATCACGCCGCCCGCGCTTTCCTTCCGGTACAGCAATTGCGGCTGCGTAAAGGTTGCAAAATTTCTCGTCCTGCTGTAATAAATCGCCCTGTCCCCATATCCATTTTCAGAATGGGAGGAGCTCCAGTGTATCACATAATCCTCTTCTTCCGGGTCAAAAATGATATCCGGCGCCCACATACAGCCAAACTGCTCATCTCCCACCGTTACCAGACGCTGTTCACTCCAGTTCAGCAGGTCCGCAGAATCCCACACCGAAAAGGCCTTGCTGCCGTGCCGGCTGATCTCCGTCCAAGAATGATGGTATTTTCCCCGCAACCCATAAGAAAGGCTCAGGTCGGTTCCCACGATCACGTACTTTTTTGTGTATTTGCAGTACGCGATTGTAAAATCCCTCGCCCCTTTGTCTCCATAATAGCACCAGAGAACCGGCCTGCCGCCATTTGTCTGTTCCCAGTGAAACCCATCCCTGCTGATTCCAAAATATACCTGTTCCCCGTCAGGGGTTGTCATTTCTCTAAAATGTACAAATAGATACGCGCTCATTTTCCTCTATCCTCTCCCAGCCAGTCATTTTCTTACGCAGCCAAAAATATTCCCTGCGCTCCCGTGATCGAGCAGGAGGCGGCCTTATGCCTCCTGCTCGCCGCGCGGGGCGCATCCGGCGTTCGCGGGAAAGCTTCCATATGCGCCCCTGTGCCTCAAAAAACAGCAGACAATAAGCCTGCTGTTTTTTCTTTTCTTTTGTCAATGCATCCCGCATTCCGCAGGATGAATGTTCACACCTGCATCGCAGGCACTATCAGCCAATCAGATACTCCACTCCATACTTCGAATCCTGACAGCATCAGCCCTTCACTGCGCCTGCCGTCATACCTTCAATCAGGAAGCGGTTGAAGATCAGGTAGACAATCAGGATCGGGATAATACCAAACATAGAACCCGCGATCAGCATATCGTAGTTGTTGCCATATGGCGTCAGCAGCGTATTCAGACCAATCTGCAGGGTGAACTTGCTCGTATCACGATATACCAGCATCGGCCACAGCATACCATTCCAGGAGTTCATCGCGCAGAGGATTGCCATGGAGGCGAATGCCGGCTTGGTGATCGGCATCATGATCTTGACGCTGATGCCATATTCCGTACAGCCATCCACACGCGCCGCGTCCAGCAGTTCCTTCGGCAGGCTCGTCATATACTGCCGGAAGAAGAAAATCGTCGAAGCACCACAAAGCCCTGGCAGGATAACACCAGCGTTCGTATTGATAATTCCAAGATTCTGCACTTCCTGATACAATGGGAGCATCAGAATTTCAAACGGTACACACATGGTCGCGATTACCATGAAGAACAGGAAATTGCCAATTCTGGAGTTATACATTGTCAGGCCATACGCAATAAAATAGCAGACCAGCAGAGTCAGAACCACGGTTTCAACCGTCAGTACCATAGAATTCTTATACCACATGAAGTACTTCTGTGAATCCGCATTTCCGGAAAACAGGTAAATATAGTTATCCAGGCTCGCCGTCGAGAAATCCAGGTTCAGAGACATACCATTGGAAATAATGGTACGCCCCTCATGAAACGATGCCAGCAATCCGCAGAGAAGAGGGAACGCGACAAACGCACACAGAATAACAAACACACCTGTCGCTAACACCGTGCCAACCTTATGGTTTCCTTCCATAGTCCGCTGGCCGGTTGCGTTTACACTTTTAGCCATCGCGTTAGTCCTCCTTCCTCTTAAATGACAATGTACCCGTCGCAAACAGCTGGGCAAAGTTGATAATCAGGGCGATCACAAGAAGCACCACGCCGACCGCGCACGCATAACCCATATCATTGTTTTCAATACCTCTCTTATACAGGTATCCTACAATCGTCAGACCAATGTTCTTTGTGGAAGAGTTGCCGTTCCACAGCATGAAGCTCTCAAGGAACATCGACAGACCGGCGTATACTGAAATCGTCAGCACGTAAATCGTCGTCGGCTTCAGCATCGGAAGCGTCAGGTACCACAGCTTCTGTCTGCCGTTCGCACCGTCGATATCCGCAGATTCATAGATTGAATTGTCAATCGACTTCAGACCGGACAGGAAATACAGCATATTGACGCCCGTCCATCTCCACATACAGAGCAACAGCAGCGCCGTCCAGGCAGTCACTTTTTCCTTCAGCCAGGCAATACTGGAATGTCCGAAGAACTGCAGAATCTGGTTCATCTGACCGCCCGAACCTTCCGAGAACATCAGGCGGAACAACATACCGGAGATAACTACAGAGGTCAGCGCCGGAATATAAAGGATGACCTTCCAGACGCCCTTCGCCTTGGTCAGACGACTCTCCATCAGAACCGCCAGCAACAGCGGAATCGGGATCATCAGAACCAGCGTCAGAAGCATATATTCCACGCTGTTCAGGACAGCAGTGTGGAATGTCTTGTCAATCAGCAGCTTCCGATAGTTTTTCAGTCCGATAAATTCCCAGCCGCTAAAGGTTACATCCTGAAAACTCATAACAATACCTGTAATCAACGGGTACAGCCAGAAAATCAGAAGACTCAGCATAAAGGGAAGACAGAATACAATCGGTGCGGCTTTCTGGGAATACAGGAATTTCTTTGCTTTTTTCACTGTAATCCTCCTTTCTTTTTTTATGGACAGCCGTCCTATCTCCGTGTCCGACTGTCCTCACAGCCTGATTCCATCAGAAAAAACTCTTTCCGATTTTTTCTGATGAAATCAGGCATGTGTCTCATACTTATCCTTAGGTCTCTGTCAATGCAGGCATCTGCCAAAAGCCGATAAATTCTATACGCGGCCATATGTAATGAAGAAAGAGACCCGGGAATGCAATTCCCAGGCCTCCCCTCTGACCCTGTATTACAATGATACCTGCAAAACAGTACTCTTTTCCTTACATCAGTTCAACATCCAGGTAATCCTGCAGCTCCTGCAGAGCATCCGCTACATCCATACCATCCTCGAGAACTTCGTTTGCGGTATAGGTGTTGAAGTAGTCATTCAGAGTTACAGAATTCTGTGTCGTGTAAACTGTCTCGATCTCATCCTTAATCTCACGAAGGGCGGAATACGGCTGTACACGGAAGAATGTGTTATATACATTGCTCTCATCGAACGCGAAGTCATCATCATCCCACAGAGAAGCGTTGCAGACATCGAATCCAAGTACGTTCCAGATATACTCCTCGCCTACCTCAGAGCACTTCGCCCATGCAAGCCATTCAGCTGCAAGTGCCGGATCCTCGCTCTGTGTCGTAACAGCAGTACCAGTTCCGCCAAGACCTACGGAACGCGGCTGACCCTCTTCAAATACCGGGCACGGAGTGATGTCGTACTTGCCTTCCATCTCCGGCATATAGCTTGTGAAGCGGCTCATGTACCACATTGCCTTCGGGAAGGATGCGAGCACACCATTCATAACGTTTGAATAGCCAGCCTCAACGTCGATGATACCATCGGTCGAAACGATCGCGATACCTTCGTCGATCCATCTCTGCTGCATTTCCAGCATCGCCTGAACAGGCGCAAGCTGTACATCCGGTGTGCCGTCAATACCGCCGGTCCAGTCCTCACCATACTCAGCCATCGCCAGCCAGATCCAGTCTGTGCCGCCCGTATCTACGGTTGTCAGATAAACGCTGCCGCCGGAAGCTTCCTTCAGGTCAAGGCCTAACTGCTCATACTCATCCCAGGTAGTGATGTTGGAATAATCAAGGCCATACTGCTCGAAGATCTCTGCATTCCAGTACATAACCGCCGCGCCTACGTGTGTCGGTACGCCAACACGGGTGCCGTCTGCCAGGGAGTATACATCCAGACGGGACTGTACCATATCTGCCTCATAATCAGCCAGAGCATCTGTCAGCGGATACAGAGGTGAATCGCTGCCGCTGTAGTTCGGGAACTGACCAATCTCGATATCAACGATATCCGGAGCACCTGAACCAGCCTGCAGAGACATCATCAGCTTGTTATGCATATCGGAATACGGATATGTACTGAATGTGATCTGAATCTGTCTGTCCGGATTCTCTTCGTTCCACAGCTCAACCATCTCTGCATAGAACGTACTGTGTGCTTCCATAAATGTCCAGAGTTCAAAATGTGTTCCGTCATCCGGGCCGACTGTAGTGATGGCTACATCTTCTTCGGTCTCTTCCTCTGCAAATGCTGTACCGCCAGCAAGTCCTGCAAGAGAAAGAATAGCCGCGCTGGCTACAGAACCACGTAAGAACTCTCTTCTGGAGATTGTCTTCATAGCTTTCATTTATTAAATCCTCCTATCTGCACAATTAACTGTGCCTGTAACAGAAATCCGAAAATTATACACATTCCCCAAATATGTTCAATTTGCACAACGCATTTTTTTCATTTGGCTAATTTGTATATCTTTTCGCAATCTCACCTCAGTTCGTATCATCATTTTAACCCTCGACGGCGTAAATCTACTGTAGGAATCGTAGTGGCGGAGACCACCAGAAATGCA
>JAJQGP010000069.1 GCA_021200475.1 Lachnospiraceae bacterium | reverse complement strand
AAATCCGCTCAAAATAAGGCACTTTGGCGATTTTTCATGTGGGAAGTATTAGTTAGCTGACACGAAAACAGGTTCCGCTTTTTTTATTGGCTAACGAAAGTCGTCAGGTTCAGTCCCAGCTAAGATTTTGAGAATTTCTTAGCCGGGCAGCTAAGAAAAAAGGGCTTCCAGCTAAGAAAAATTCCATTTTGCTAACAGAACACAATCCTTTCTTAGCTGTACATAGTCCGTCTGTTTCTGCTTAAAAGCAGCACACAGGCGGGCTATTTTTGCGCAGAGCGGGCAGGGATTTTTGCGGCTGAAGCCGTACCCGGGTCTCTGCTCCGCTTCGGTCGGCGCTAAACGGATGTCCACTGGACATCCAGCGCCGCGCGGGCGAGTAGGATTCGGCAAGCCGTTTCCTACTCGATTTTTCGGGTGGCGAGCATCCGAAAACAAAATCAAAATTCATGGAGGTATTTTTTATGTCCCAGAGTCAGAAAAGACGGAAAAAACGATTGTAATTGAAGGCGTCCGGTACTATGCAGACTGTCCATCTTCCTGTAAGGGCTGCTATTTCTGGAAAAAACAAAAGGGTCGGATGTGTTTCGGAGAAAACAACTGCTACTATCTGGCAGAGACTCCCAAAAAAACAAAATGCGATGGCTGTCCCTATGCGAAAGGCCGTCCCTGTGTGACGGTATCCTGCTATAAGGATCTGGATGCAATGGCAAGAGGGCGGAACAGATGAGCAGGAATGAGAAAAAGAATGATAACGGCGAATGGTGCTATATGCGGCAGGATATGCAGAACGTAAGAAGAAGAGCCTGGTAAATTATGCTGATATTCAGTCACAGCATGTTTTGTATCTGCTTTCCAGACATACGGAGGTAAGTTATCTGGCGCATCCGCAGATTGTAAAGCTGGCGAACAGCACAAAGAAAAGTGACCGGGCGCTGGTGGACTGCCTGTATGAATATTTTTGTGCTAAGATACACCATCAAATGTAAGGAGCGGCAATATCCAGTTTATATGGGATATACGGAGTCCCGCACTTTCCGTATATATTCACCTGTACTTCAAGTTATATACATTTATCGTTCAAAAGCGTCATAGCAGGTTAATCAAAAGTGAGAAGGGGCAGAAGATTTCCGAGAGAATTCTTCCCGGCGCATTTTTCTGCATGAGGACAAAAAAAGGAGCCATATTGACTCCCTTTTTCATTTTCGATTCATTTATGAGTTCCTACTGAATATCGCTTCTCAGAAGGCAAACGGAAAAACATTTTCAATTCCGGCGGAAACAGCATCTGCCTTCTCTTTGAAATACTTTCGGGGAAAAGGACATGACACTAAATTTTGAGCATTCTCCCCGGATACTTTTTTGTATGTATCCGGCTCTTACGGTTGTAACGGCTCCATCCGCTTGAAGTAGACTTTATAAGTCACAATAAACAGAATGATGGACAGGATACATGTCAGGATATTCGCTGTTGGCTGCGCCGCACCTATCATAATCGGCGAATGGAAAATCGCATTCATGATGAGCAGGATTGGAATGAAGAAGAGTCCCTGACGGGAAAGGGACAGGATGAGAGCGGGAACTGCAGCGCCGGCACCCTGGATTGCGTTCGTCATTACAAAGGCAATCCCCATGAACGGCGCGGACGCGAGGTAGATTCTTGAAAAGGTAATCCCGTAGGATTTGGCTTCCGGGTCACTCAGGAAAGCTCCAACCAGCGGCTTTGCGAAGGTGAAACAAACGATCGTCATGACAACGCTCACGATAAAGGCCAGAATCAGGGAGAAACGCAGAATCTCCATAAAGCGCTTTTTCGCACCCGCGCCGAAGCAGTATCCGAAGAGCGGCTGGACTCCGACCCCTAAACCCATGACCAGCTGCGTGGCGATCGAATCGACTTTTATGGCTACGCCCAGTCCGGCCACATACAGATCTCCATAAGAAACCATCACATTATTGACACAAGTGGAGGCAATACTCGACATCAGGCTGTTGCAGAAAGCCGGAACACCGATAGCAAACACCCCTGTTGCAATCCCGTCGCCCACACGATAATTTCTGGGGTTCATGGAAAGGAAGGTCTTTCGGAACAGCAGATTTCCGGCATAAAAGCAAGACGCGAAAACATTTCCGATCACTGTCGCTAATGCGGCGCCGGCCATACCCCATCCGAGAACTAAAATCAGGATCGGGTCCAGAATGATATTAATAATGTTTCCACAGACCGTGCCGGTCATGGCAATCCTGGGTTTCCCATCTGCACGAAAGATATTGCTGAAGCAGCCGCTGGTGATCTGGAACGGGTATCCGATGGCGAGGATTCTCAAATACTGCGCGGTATATTCAAGGGTGTCGTCACTGGCTCCAAGGATTCTGGATATCGGATTGACAAAGAAGATCACAATTACAGCAAGAATCACGCCGAGTCCCACACAGTTCCAGAAGCAGAACGCAGAAATGTGCTTTACTTTCTGATGATCGCCAGCTCCCAGCGTGCGGGAAATCAGAGAAGTTCCGCCAACGCCGAAAAGACTGCCGAAGCCCATATTAAGTATAAACATGGGCATTGCCAGCGAGACTGCAGCTACCATCAGAGGATCGTGCGTCTGTCCTATGAAAAACGTATCTGCCAGATTGTAGATCATCATCATGATCATGCTGACAATGGACGGAATAATATTTGTGAGAACGGCCCTGTGTACAGGTGCTTTTAAAATCAGTTCTGCATTTTTGTCTTCCATAATTCTGTCTCCTTTTTCAATATAATTTCCAAATTAGCCAGTGTGTCGTCTCAAGGGTGACAGTGCTTGCCTCAATATTCCTGAGCCGGAAAATGTCAGCAGGACAATAACGATTTCCGCCCCCAGATTGGTAACCATGTTTGCGCAGCGGTTCCTGGGGATACACCAGCGGTTCTTTCGATCCGAATCCAACATTGTTCATATAATAAAACCCGGCCGATAAAGTGTTTTCCTCAAAAATATGGCATGGTACGATGATTGCAAGCGCGCAGGCCAGTTTCTGCGAAATCTCCCACATCTCCAATTCCAGAGCAGGCATCCCGCCATAATGACAGCAATCAGATATACGACATACAGCCATGCCTGGTCACACCATCTGCTGAACAGAGATTTTCACATTTGACATTCCCCCATCCCAATCTGCCGCGCTTTGCTGATGACGACATTTGGCGTTTTTGCACATTTAGATGATATTTGACATTTGTCTCGTTTGGCATTATACTGTTTTGAAATGAAATGTGCAAGGAACATTATTTTGAGCCTTGTGCGATAATGCACAAAAGCGGCAAAAATGCTTCGTAAATTTTCCTGTGGAGAAGATCTGCTATGGATAAGAATCTGGATTTGCGCATCAGAAAGACATATATGTGTCTCATGAATGCATTGCTGGAGCTTTTGAAAGAAAAAAGTTTTGAGGAAATCACTGTCAATGAGCTATGTGACAGGGCTCTGGTTGGGCGTGGAACCTTCTACAAGCATTTCGCGGATAAATACGCCTTCCTTTCCTTCGTGCTTAACGAGATGCTGAATCAATACATTGAGAAAGCTGAGGAAGAAAGCAACTCGCCTGATCCGCGTTCCTATTATGTTGCCTTTTTTAAGGCATTCCTGCAATTCGTGGAAGAAAATACGGAATCTTTTGGTCCGCTTACCAGCAGCTCAATGACAGTCGTAATGCTGTTTTCTACATCTGACGCAATATCTGACAAACTGGAGGAGCATTTCAGGGGAGATGCTGCCGCAGGGTACGTCCTTTCTGTTCACCCTGTTTATGCTGCCCGATTTCTGACCGGCGCCATGACACAGTCAGCCAGATACCTTGTCGAACATCCGACTAAAGCAAAAAGGGATGAGATTGTAGAAAATATGAGCATTCTGATAGGGAAACTGTATGCTGCGGACGATGCATACAAAAATCCGATCGGAAAGGAATAGAATATCAGCGGATACCAACTAAAGCAAAATACGAACAGGAAAATTATTTCCGATACATCATGAAAAAATACGGGCTGGATAACTGGGACGCCATGGATGACCGGGACAGGGAACTGGTGAAGACCTATATTCAGCCTAAAGGTCGTATAACCTACATTTAAAACCTGTTTCAGGCTCCCGGAAGGGAGCTTTTTCTTTTGGAGATTATGAGACTGAGATACTGGAGATTATGAAAAACTGGTAATTGACAGGGGATTCATATCTAAAATTCCGGGATAAAAAAGGAGGGCCGAGGTCATGTCCTGTGACCTCGGCGAGTATGAAAAAGAAAGATTTATTTTAAGCACTTGTTGTTTGCTTCTGGTAAAAAGAATACTACGCCTCTGTGAAGAAAAAATGATTGACTTGTGGAAAAATCGTAAACAGATTATGGCGGTTTTGTGTTTTGAAAGCTGCGAAGCCATATGACGATTTTGATTATCGGGGATACGTATATGATCCCTCGGACAAAAAATTTATTCGCATTTGAAGAACTGATATTGAAAAAAGTTTGATGGTTCCAATTGACACGCCTTGTCAACCATTCATAAAATACAGTCCATCACGTGATATATGTGAACTTCCCGTAAGATTTTACACCTAAAGAGAAGAAAGTGGCCTGAGATGCTGAAAAATCCCGGTTTTCTGCGACTTTTTGCTTGCAGAATACCGGGATTTATGCATGAAGAAGCATACAAACGAAGTCAAGGAATTCGGCAGTGGTTTTGAACAGTATTTTATTCTCCACTACAACGAAAAAACCGGGCAGTTTCAGTTCACAGAGGAGCGTGTCAGTGCAATAGAGAAAGAATCGAAACTGGCAGGGTATTATTGCATCATCTCATCAGAAAAGATGACTGCAAAGGAAGCATTGGTTAAATACAAAAGCAGGGATGCATCTGAAAAGCTATTCCGCGGAGATAAGAGTTACCTTGGAAACAACAGTCTCCGGGTTTATACAGACGAATCAGCCGGCGGCAAAATCTTCATTGAGTTCGTAGCGTTGATCGTGCGGAACCGTATCTATACATATCTAAATGATGAAATGAAAGAAATGGAAACGAAGCCGAATTATATGACGGTTCCTGCAGCGTTAAAGGAACTGGAGAAGATCGAAATGGTACGCCTGACGGACAACGTATACCGGATGGATCATACAGTCACGAAGACACAAAAGACCATCTTAAAAGCATTTGGGATGGATGCGGCACAAATAAAATACCAGGCTGCTAAAATAAGCGAAAAATTAGCAGAGCAACAAAGGAAGCAGGAGGAGTGAAAAAATGGCAAGGACAGTCGGGATGGAAGCATTGGAACAGAAGATAGAGAAAGCACAGGAGCGTGTGATTCGCACGAAGGCAGCTTATGACGAGGCAGTAAATGACTTGCAGGAGCTGCTTGATAAAAAGACGGCGCTGGAGGAACAGGAGATTATAAAGGCAGTTGCAAACAGTAACAGAAGTTATGCTGAGATCATTCAATTTTTGACAGAAGCAGAGACGGAGGAATAAGAAAAGTATAGTCCATCGCTGCTGTCAATGGATACGCGATGGACTGTAATAAAGCATATAAAAATGCGTATAGCGGATTTTAGGCGTAAAATTTCGGGAAGTTAACACTGATCAATTTATATTGTAAGAAGGGCAGTATATTCATGGCAGTGTTGTTATGTTTCTGAAGAACATAAGAATTTGTCGATAATTTTCTTATGTTCTTTCTTTACTTCTTATGTTTTGCGTGATAACATAAGAACAGTAGGGAGGTGAGAACATGGTTGAAAAAGAACTTCATGATTATATCCGGTTAATTCAATTACGTGGATGTGAAGAACAGACAACAGAAGTTAAGGCGGCTCATTGCGGTTGTCCTGAAAAACTATATGATACCATTTCTTCCTTTTCCAACCAAAACAGCGGTGGGACATTTATATTTGGATTGGATGAAAAGAGCGGCTTTTCCAAAGTCGGTGTATATGATGCGCAGGATCTTCAGAAAAAGGTTATGGAGTATTGTGAGCAGATGACACCGGTGGTGCGGCCAGTATTTACAGTGTGTGACGAAGATGGTCTGGTTTTTGTCTCGGCAGAGATTCCGCCTGTTGACATTGCCGACAGACCATGTTTCAAAACTGCGAAAGGTCGATTGCGCGGCTCTTATGTCAGGGTCGGAGACGAAGACAAGCCCATGACCGAGTATGAGGTATATAGTTACGAAGCGTTTCGAAAAAAATATCGTGATGATATCCGGAATGTCGCAGAAGTAACCCTAAATGCTCTGGATACTGATAAAGTGAATGAGTATCTTTCCAGAAAAAGAAATGACAGACCAAACCTGGCACTTTTATCTTTGGAACAACAATATGAACTTACCGGAATTACCAGAGATAATCAGGTTACGCTGGCTGCACTGCTGTTATTCGGAATATATCCACAGGCTTTTTTCCCTCAGCTAAGCATCATTGCGACCTGTGTACCTGGTCTCGAAATGGGAGATGTTGATTTGACCGGAAATCGGTTTACGGATACAAAACGCATCGAGGGAACACTTTCAGATATGCTGGATGATGCGTTGTCATTTGTCCGAAAGAATATGCGTACTGCTACAAAAATAGACAAAGAGACAGGAATCAGAATGGATTTACCACAGTATCCGATGGATGCTGTTCGGGAAGCAGTCCTGAATGCTCTTATTCACCGCGACTATAGCTTTCATACGGAGGGAATGCCAATACAATTGGTCATGTATTCGGACAGGATGGAAATTATCAATCCGGGTGGTTTATATGGGCGGCTTACTGTTGACCAGCTTGGCCAGGCTCAGCCAGATACACGAAATCCGGTTTTGGTTACGGCGATGGAAACTCTGGGCAAGGCTGAGAATCGTTATTCCGGAATACCTACCATACGATACGCTATGAAAAAACAGTCTTTGCCAGACCCCGTCTTTGTGGATTCCCGGGGCGATTTTAAGGTTGTTTTATATCATAAACCGGAAATGATACAGAAAAAAATGTCGGCTCCTTCGGAAGAATCATTCGCTAATGTACAGGACGAAAGAGGCTTACTTGAGTTTTGCCGCACTCCTCGAAGCCGCGCTGAGATTATTGGATATCTTGGAATTTCATCTGGTCAATATGCGCTTCGGCGTTATCTTGATCCGTTAATTGAGGCTGGAGCCATTCTCATGACGAAACCGGATACTCCGCGTAGTCCGAAGCAGAAGTATGTGACGGCTGACAGATAACAAAGATTTGTTTTTACCCGCTGGCTAAGAAAGTAGTACGTTCGCCAGTAAATGCGACACCTTTCTTAGCTCAGCTAAGATTCAGCTAAGAATCAGGGTTGATTTTGATTGATTTTATTAGCTGTAAAACGATCCAGAATGGTTTCGGAACTCAAAAAATGCTTGATACTGTTTTTTGACACAGCTGCGGTTTATTTTACGAAAGTCGGAAAGATTGTGGAACCAGGGTATAAATAAAATTACCTGAAAACAAATGATTTTACACTTTGAGTAATCGCCCTTGCAGGGTATAATTTTGACATAAAAGAAGTGCCGGATTTATTTTTTATCCAATAGAAAAGTTCTCCGAACTTCTCTATTGGACAAAAATCCTCCGGGGGATGCACATGCCGCGCTAGAGGGAACTGTCTGCTTACGCAGACGCGTGGCAGCGCGAGAATCCCGCAAAGCGGGATTCTATTTTATCGCGTAGATTAGATTATAAGATGGGTTGGAGAAAAAGTATGAGAAAAAATCAAAATTTCCAGTGGAAAAAAATGACAATGGGCGTTTGCTATTACCCGGAGCACTGGCCGCAGAAGCTTTGGCCGCAGGATCTGGACCGTATGCTGGAGACGGGCATTTCGACTGTGCGTATCGCTGAATTTGCCTGGAATAAGGTGGAACCGGAAGAAGGCGTTGTTACATATGATTTTTTTGACACCTTCCTCGATTTGTGCCAGAAAAAAGGGATGGGAGTCATCCTTGGCACACCATCGGCAACGCCTCCTGCATGGCTGACGGAAAAATACCCGGAGACGCTTAACTGCAATGAAGCAGGCGTGCCATACCGCCATGGCGGAAGACGGCATTACAATTACAATTCTTTGAAGTACCGCGAGCTGGTATCCCGGATTGTGGAGCGAATCGGTGAACATTATGGGAGGCATCCGGCGGTTGTGGGCTGGCAGATTGACAATGAGATTAACTGTGAAACCAACGAATTCCATTCAGAAGCAGATTCGGATGCTTTCCGCAAGTTTCTGATAAACCGTTATGGTACGTTGGAAGCGCTGAATGAAGCATGGGGGACGGTGTTCTGGAACCAGACGTATACAGACTGGAATCAGGTGTATGTGCCGCGTCCGTTGTTGAACCATGGGTATAATCCGCATCTGCATCTGGATTATTATCGGTTTATTTCCGAGAGCGCGGTATCTTTTTGCCGGATGCAGGCGGAGATTCTCCGCAAATATAAAAAGGACGGCGATTTTATCACGACAAATGGTCTGTTCTGGAATATGGACAACCACCGTATGGAGGATGAGTGCCTGGATGTCTATACCTATGATTCCTATCCAAGCTTTGCATTTGGGCTTGACCGTGATCCCTTGCATGCGACGGATTTGAATGATCGTCACTGGACAAAGAATCTGACAGAGGTACGTTCCGTCTGTCCGCATTTTGGGATTATGGAGCAGCAGTCTGGCGCGAATGGCTGGACGACACGGATGGAGGGACCGGCTCCCAGACCGGGGCAGCTTACCCTTTGGGCAATGCAGAGTGTCGCGCAGGGGGCAGATTATATTTCTTTTTTCCGCTGGCGTACCTGTACGTTTGGGACTGAAATTTACTGGCATGGGATACTGGACTATGACAATCGTGATAATCGAAAGCTGGGGGAGGTGAAGGACTTTTATCGGAAATTCAGAAAGCTTGATGATCTCTGCGGCGCAGACTTTACTGCTGCTTTCGGGCTTCTGAAGGATTATGATAATGAATGGGACACAAATGTGGATGCCTGGCACCGACGTGTGGCAGATGTAAGCGAAGAGGCAATCTTTGAGGTATCGGAGCTTACCCACACGCCGTATGATTCTGTATATATACGGGAAACGACAACTGTGGATGAGCTGTCAGGGTATCCGGTGCTGTTTTATCCGCATCCGGTCATTATGACAAGGGGACGGCTTCACATCCTGAAGCAGTATGTGGAGCATGGGGGGACATTGATTCTGGGCTGCCGAAGCGGATACAAGCAGGAGAATGGAAAATGTGTAATGCTACCTCAGCCAGGGCTGCTTGTCGAGTTGACGGGATCGGATGTGCGCGATTTTACCTTTGCAAGCCCTGCGGAACCGCCGGTTTATGCTGACTGGGATGGGCATAAGATGGAAATGCCAGTATTCAATGATATTATGGAATTGGCAGAGAATTCTTCTCTGGGTGATTCCGGAAAGTATGATTTGCAAAATGATTCGGATAATAATATGCGAATTCTTGCCTGTTATTCTAACAGCTACTACGCCGGGAAAGCGGCGCTGATCGAAAAGAAAACCGGAAATGGGCGTACACTTCATCTGGGAAGTGCATTTTCCAGAGAGAATGTAAAACTCCTGTTAGAATACACCGGTGTGCTGTCGCCTTTTGATGAACTGATCGAAGCGCCGGAAGGAGTGGAACTCGTGCAGCGCCGGAAGGGCAGTCAGATGTGGATGTTTGCGTTGAATTTTCAATCTATGCCGCAAACGATTGTTCTGAAACAGCCGATGAAACGAATTTTTGGGGAGTGTGAAGCGGCAGGGGATGTTATTCTTGCGCCATATGAGACGGAGGTGTTTTGCCCCATGGGTTCTTAAAGGAGATTTAATTGAGGCAGGATGAAAATCAGACCGCCTGAACAGGAAAGGAGAAATTTTGTTTACAGGGTCATCGCTGATGGAACAATATCTGGTCTAATTCGTTTCATCTTGGGTAAAAGATGTGGAAACTGCAGGCACTTGTGCAATTCTTGAAAGAACAGTATGTGGTAGTATATAAATAAGAGTTATAGAAATGCTCCGGTCTTTGTGTATTATGGCCGGAGCACTTTTTCTCATTTTTATTTAATAATCTTCTTCCCGAATGAGTTTGAGCACTGCGGTACTCTGGTAGGTCATGGCTTCGTCGTGGACAAAAGCGATGGTGCTGTGGGCGGGCGCATGCAGGGTGCAGCGGACGGTACCGAGATACGGGTCGTAAATCCGGGCGAGCAGCTGCCCTTCGTCGACTTCCTCACCCGGGTGTACCAGAGCTTCGAAGAAGCCGGAATCCTCCGCGCGGACAGGAATGAAATCGCGGCTTTCGATGACGCGGGAATGGTAGCCGCTGTAGCCGCGGTAGCGGATGATGCCCTGTTTTTCCATGAAGTTCAGGATGGCTTCCTCGGCCTGCTTTGCGCTTTCCCGGTCGATGCGCTGCGTGTTGGTGGTATAGATGGAAAATGCGTTTGTCTCCCAGATCTGCCAGTTGTAATTCAGCGTCGTAGTGTCGAAGGGGCGCGGGTCGTGCAGGACGATGTAGGGAAGTCCGAACTGCTGTGCCAGATCGACACTTTCGAATCCGGTTTTCATCATACGAACATGGGGTACAAAAGCTCCCGGCATATAAAAGGAAGCAAACTGGACGCCAAATTTATAGTTCTGGATGGCATGGAATACGCCGGCTGCGATGCGCTGTGTGGTCTCGCCCTGGTCGTAGCCGGGGAACATGCGGTTGATGTCCGTGTTGTCAATCGTCCAGAATCGTTTTTTGATGTTCATGGAGTAGGGATTTACGCAGGGAATGACAAGAATCTGTTTTCCGGGCAGAATGCGCCCGCGTTCTTCTAATTCAGTCAGCTTGCGGATCAGGCGGGAACAGGCGTAGAGCTGCTGGTTTTCGTTGCCGCGCATGCTTCCGACGATACAGATGGATTCCTCACCTTCACCGAAGGTGAAACCGGTGACGCGGAAGTTGTCGCGGTAAAGTGCTTTTATCTCAAATAAAACGGATTGTTTCATAACAATTCTCCCCTCTATACATTCTGCAAAATCCTTGCAAGCAGAGATCCTTCATCTACGACCGGATATTCCCGTACGGTAAACAGCCATCCGTCGACCGGGGCAGTGATGACGCCAAGCAGGGTGCCGCGCAGCGGGTCTACGATCCGCCCGATCTCATCGCCTGTTTTCAGCATGCTTCCATGAGAACGTGTTTTGATAAAAATGCCGGAAACGGGCGCGTTCAGGAAGGCGACGTCGTCAGGATTTTCAGAGATGATGGGAGTGCGCACTTCCGGTGCAGAACCCGTCCAGATGCCCATTTCTTTCATCAGGCGGAAGATGCCGTCTGTGAGCTGGTCGCCATATTCTTTTGTGATGCGCATGCCGACGCCCATTTCAACCACCAGGGTCGGAACATTCCGGCTGTTCAGGCTGAACGCAAGCGTAGATTCCAATACCGTGCTCGTGCCGTGTACCCAGATAAAGTCAACGTTGGCGAGCTTTGCCCAGGGCAGCAGAGTTTCCGTGTGCAGCTCATTGATACGGATTTGCGGAATTTCCGTCAGGTAAATATTGCTCGCGTGGATATCCAGACAGAGATCGGAGCCCTGAAGATCGCGGATGATCTCTGCGGCAAGGTATTCGTTCATGTCTCCGTCTGTATTTCCCGGAAAAATGCGGTTCATATCAAGGTCAAAGGCCGGGATGCCCCGTGTCACGGAATCAATGCCGAACGGATTTAGGGCAGGGTAGATATCGACCGTCCCCTTCAGACATTCCGGATGTTCTTCTATTCTACGTGCAATTTCATAGCAGACATACTGTCCCTCCAGCTCATCGCCGTGGATGCCGGTGACAATGCTGATGCGCTTTGAGGAAGAGATGTTTTCCGGCTGGATGTGATTCTTGCGGATGCGCAGCACCTCATCCACCGGCATATTGGTTTTTGCGATTGTCTGTATCATAGGATACCCTTTCTTGTGTCAATGGTATATTCTTTATAAACTATGCTTACATAACGGTCTATTTGGGATATTATGATAATATAATTACGGGTTCATTTCCTTCACCCGCACCGCGACCGTCTGTGTCTGTGTGGTGCGGCCCACAAAGACGCCCTGACTGACGATACAGTCGTGATAATCGCGGCCGGCGGAGATTTTGATGTGCTGGTCGTCAACGATCAGGTTATTTGTCGGGTCGAGCGCGTACCAACGGCCGCCGCTGCAGACCTCGACCCAGGCGTGACTCAGGCCTTCGCCGATCAGCATGCCGACCACATAGCGGCAGGGAATCTTCCAGATCCGGCACAGGGAGAGCAGGATGTGGGAATAATCCTGACAGACGCCTTTGCCGAGCGCCATCGCCTCCTCCGCGGTGGTACGGACGTCCGTAACACCCTGCACATAGGAAAAATTCTCGTAAAGGCCATGCATGAGTGTGATGGCAAAATCGAATATGGCTGTCGCACTGCCTGTAGAAATAATTTCCCGTTCAGGGAAGCGGGTTTGATTTTCGTCACCCGATTTCCGGTATTTTTCCGCAGCGCTTTCAAATTGTTCCGCGAATTTCAAAATCGCAGGTCCGGGTCTGGTGTAGTCGGTCTGATATTTAAACAGTCCGACCTGATGCTCTTCTTTGGCAGTCAGGTATGGCGCGAGTCCGGTGCGCGCCTGCCCGCGGACACGGGCAAAAAACCGGTCGTGTTGTCCCTTTGTATAGCCGTAAATGCTGTAATTGCCAAAGGAGTCTTTATCGGTAGACAAAAACTCCTTCGGGTAAATCTCCACGTCGAGTCGGTTAATCAATTGTCGTTCATCTGTCAAAGGGATGCATTTCAGGGTAAAGCGGTGTTCTTCGACCGGCGGTGCAAAATCCAGGTGCATGTCGTACTCAAAGAGCAGATCTTTCATGCGTGAATCCTCCGGAGTCTGTTTATGTTTTTATTCCCGGGAAGTCAGATACCCTGATGCCAGCATGGGGGTATCTGACTTCCCGAGGCGGTGTGTCTGGTAGCCAGAGTCATAAGAAATCAGGAATCCTCCAGAAGTGATTCCGTCTTCTGAACGATTGTGATGTAGTCGATCCGCGGCGCGTTGACGAGCCGGCTCAATTCATCAAGGGTGGACTGCCGATATTTCAGGCAGGTACGCCAGATTCGGCCGGAAAGCCGGTCTACCTCGCACTTGAGTTCCTCGCGGGACATATGCAGGCGGGCATACAGATCGAGGCGCTCCACACGCTTGCCGACCTTGATGATATTGCGGACGTTTTCGCTGTCAATCTCGTCGTCTACGATGCCCCAGAACGCGAGAATGTCGTCGAGCACGTGCTGCAGCTCTATCAGCGGTGAGGGGGAAAGTCGAGCTTTATTCATCTCGTACATCGCAAGCTGGATGTAGGAAATGGTGTCGCTGCCAATTTCCTCGCGCAGTACGATGCAGTTGTCGTAGGCGCGGGTCAGGTTGGAATAGATCGAGTTCGGATCCTCCGGGTCGAAGCAATAACGGCCGACAAAATCCTCTCCGGATTTGTAAATGTTTGGAATTTCCAGTTTTTTACAAAAACCGTCCAGACTGCCCATTTCATCGATGTCAATCATGGTGTCGAAGCTTTCCGCGAACAGCTTAATGGTGGTATAAACGCGCTCGCTGTACCGCCCGAGCCAGAACAGGCGGTCTGTGTTTTCTACTGAGATAATACCCATGTGTCTTTAAATCCTCCTCCCTGAGATGAGTTGACGATGAACGAATCCGGGTTGCGGGAGAAGCGGGTCAGTCCGCTCTTCCATACCAGCGGTTCATCCGCCATCAGCACGAATGCACGCAGATCCGCTTTGCGCGGTACGCATTCTCCGTTTTCAAAAATATCAATATCAAGGAAGTCGATGACCTCCTGCGCGATAAAGCGCCGCGGCTCCCGTTTCAGAAGCGCGATGAAGTCTTCCTTTTCCTGCTTTGTCATCTTGTTGCCGAACTGGACGCCATAACCGCCGGCTTCCGCGACATCTTTGAGTACCAGGTCGTCAAAGTGCTCCAGCACATAATCCATATCTTCCTTATATAAAGGCAGATAGGTCGGGGCGTTGTGCAGGATCGGCTCTTCGCCGAGGTAGTATTTGATCATCTTCGGCACGAAGTAGTAAATGCCCTTGTCATCTGCCACGCCGTTGCCCGGTGCGTTCAGCAGCGCGACATTGCCCTTGCGGAAAATATCATACAGGTGCGGGATGCCGATCAGAGACCCCTCGTAGAAATTCATCGGATCCAGGTATTCGTCTGAGATGCGGCGGTATACCGCGCCGACCGGCTCCTTGCGTCCGGAGTAATCGATGAAATACAGATGATCATTTTCCACCAGCAGTTCACTGCCGGTGACAAGGTGCGCCCCTGTCTTCTCCGCCAGATAGGAGTGCTCAAAGTATGCCGAATTGTAGCGGCCCGGTGTCAGGATGACGGTGTGGTCGCCGGTATTGACATAGTCCATCGTGCGGCGCAGCAGCTCCGCGTAATTGCGGTTGTCCGCGATGTGCGTCTGCTGGAAGGTCAGCGGGCTGCTCCTGCGGCAGAGCTCCCGCGCGATCATCGGATAAGAAGCGCCTGACGGCACGCGCAGGTTGTCTTCGAGTATGTACCATTCTTTATCCTTGCCCTGTACCAGGTCAATCCCGGCAATATGCGCGTACACGCCTTTCGGAGGCATGACACCTTCACATTGCGCCAGATACCCGCTTGACGCATAGATAAACTCTTCCGGCACGATCTTGTCCCGGATGATTTTTTTCTCACTGTAAATATCCTTGATGAACAGATTCAGCGCCATGACACGCTGCTTTAAGCCTTTTTCCAGATACGTGAATTCCTCTGCTTCGATCACGCGCGGGATCGCGTCAAACGGAAACAGCTGTTCCTTGAATTCGTTGTTTTTGTAAATACCGAATTTTACGCCGTACCGCGCCAGCAGCTCATTGACCGTATCTGTATGGCGGTAGAGATCCATCTCCTGCATAAAAACCCCTCTCTTTCCTGAAATACTTGCTGTGTTTTTTCGCTCGCGCCCGCTGCGTAGCATCCCTGTCTTTCGGACAGGATAAACGCCACACCCTCCTGGCGCAGCGCGGATAGGGGAAAGAGCAGTTCTCCTATCCGATCAGGCGGAAATCCGCCCGGTCATTCGAAAGGGTTGCATGCTTTGCAGAAAACTCTCTTTATACGGCAGTGCGCAAAAAAGGCGCAATGCAAGTATGCAAAACGCCTTTGTTTGATCTTTTCTTATCATACAACGAAAAGGTTCGAATCGTCAACTGGTTTTTGAATATATTTGCGAATACAACATAAATAATAAGAGGAAATAGTTGAAAAAATGAGATGAAAATGGTATGATAAATAAAATTCTATGGAAGAAATTTTTACAACTGGGGGCGCAGATTTTGAAAACGCAGATGCAGAGTATGAAAAACGGAAAGAAGAGGATTTTGTATGACGGATAAGAAGAACGGCGTAAAGGAGTACTCCTTCGAGGAAAGTGAGCTTTGTTTTGTCTCAGAAGCGCTGGCAGAATATGCGAAAGCAAAGCGGCAGGGCGAATACACGCTGGAGGATTACCTGGCGCTGCCGGATGACCAGCGCGTGGAGCTGATTGATGGTGTGATTTACGATATGGCGGCACCGACTTATATTCATCAGGCGGTTTCCCAGCGGATTGGCAGCTATTTTTTAGACTATATAGATAAAAAGAAAGGACCCTGTTTTATATTTATTGCTCCGGTGGATGTCCAATTGGATTGTGATAACAGGACAGTCGTGCAGCCAGACGTGATGATTGTCTGTGAACGATCAAAATTCCGGAAAGGACGTGTGTTTGGAGCTCCGGATATGGTGGCAGAGGTTTTATCAAAATCGACATCTTCCAAAGACCGCAGACTGAAGCTGGTAAAATACAGAAACGCAGGAGTGCGCGAATACTGGATCGTAGATCCGGACAAAAAGAGAGTTTTTGTTTATGAGTTTGAAAAGAGTGATTTTCCCAGAATTTATGGATTTGAGGATAAAGTGCCTTTAGGGATTTATCAGGGAGAATGTGAGGTGGACTTCGCACAGATTTATGAGCGGATACGACCATTATATGATACGATGTGAAGATATAGAAGAAATAAACGAGCTGTTCATGTGGAAGGAAGTATGCTAAAATATGCGTGGAAAAGCCCCATCGCGCAGCGATTTTAAATGGACTTTTTCCCGTAACTGTGAAGGTACTGAACAGTTACGTTTGTTCAAATATACACTTGGTTGGCACATAAGGAGGTCAGTATCAGGATGAATAATTATAACAATATGTGGGATTTTCCGGTAACGGATGGAGTCTCTTTTTTTAATGCAAACCGTGTTCATCCACTTATGCAAAAAAGGGTCGATGTGCTTATTTCCGCTTTGAAAAAAGATGATAATATTCGTAAACTGGTATTATTTGGAAGCTCACTGGAATTTCGGTGCGACAGCTATAGTGATATTGATCTTTATATTGAAAAATATGACAAAGATAAGAAGATAGAAAATTTTCCGGAATTAGACTGTGAAGTGGACGTGATTACAAATCTGTCTCCGGATTCCAGACTGTATCAGGAAATTGACAGAACCGGATTATTATTATTTGAAAGGCAGAATGGTAAGCTGCCTGTTTCATAAAAGGTTATTTGATTGGAGGTGATTTTATGTGTGATATCCGGTTATTCCGGAGTGCGAGGATGGATTATCGAACGGCGGAGATGGTATGGCGGGCGCAGATGAATGATGAGATGATTTTAAATAATGCCGCGTACCATTTGCAGCAGGCGGTGGAAAAGATCTTAAAGGGTGCTCTGGAATGTGTGGGTGTGACAGTACCATATTCTCATAAAATCAGTAAATTGATTTCTATGGTTTCGAATAATGGCGCGAATCTTACCATAACAGAATGGCTGGATGATCACGCGGAAATGCTGAGTGAATGGGAAACGGAAACACGTTATAATATGGATTTTCTTGTCGAGAAGAGAAAGCTTGACCGGGCAATGACTGAGGTCAGAAGGTTTATGGAAGTAAATGGAATACAGGACTCTTTAAGGGAAGATTTAAAAGATCCGGAGGTAAAGACGAAGCTATTGCAGTGTCTTCCTGAAAATAAAAGAGAATGCACAGAATTTGAATTGAATTGTTACTATATCATGTTTAAGAAAAAACTATAGCTTTTGAAGCGAAGAGCCGGCAGCATATATTCAAAACGGATTGGATTGATAAGGAAGACGTTTCGCGCGAACCGAAACGAATCACAGGGATATGGCCGTTGTTTTGAACGGCTGCAGGTTATTAAGGAGGAAAAACAACATGAATAATTATCCGGAAATACATCATCTGAAAAACAACCCTTCCTTAGAAGGAATGGCTTTTTTAAAAAGCGGCATCGTCTATTCTAAGGAATCCGGAGAGGAGCAGACACTGGATCTTCTGCTTCCGTGGAGCGCGAGGGAGCCGGAACTTACATCGGGGCGATATCCGTTGCTTGTGTTTGTTCAGGGCAGCGTCTGGACGACGCCGGATCGGGAAAATGAGATACCGCAGCTTTCCGCATACGCAAGGGAAGGTTTTGCGGTCGCTACCGTCGGGCATCGCAATTATCAGGAGGGGCATCCGTTCCCGGCTTATCTGCAGGATGTGAAATGTGCGATTCGCTATCTTCGAAAAAATGCGGATCAGTATTGTATTGATCCGGGGCGTGTCGTGATCTGGGGTACTTCTTCCGGAGGAAATACCGCGCTTCTGGTGGGACTTACTGCGGGGGATCCGCGTTATGAGACAATGGAGTATGCGGATTATTCCGACGCAGTCAGCGCGGTTGTGAGCTGTTTTGGGCCGACCGATATGCGGGATATTATAAATGAGTACAGCGAAGACCCGACTATGCCGGCAATGCTTGGCGGACTGTACGGGCCGGATCAGGAAAAATGGCAGGAGAGAATCTGTGAGATGAGTCCCATCTGCCATGTACAGAAGGACAGGACTTATCCGCCATTTTTGCTCCTTCATGGGGACGCAGATCCGGTAGTGAATTTTTCAGAAATGGTAAAGCTGTACCATTGTCTGCTGGATTGCGGTGCTTCCGTGGAAGCCTATCAGATCGAAGGCGGCGAGCATGAGGGAAATTTCTGGAGCCAGGAGGTGCGCGCTGTTATACGGGAATTTTTGAAAAGGATTATTATTTGAAAAAATGATAGGAAAAAGCAGCCGTAAGGCTGCTTTTTCTGTCGGATTGATGTGCACGGCCGCACAGGGAATATTTCCGGCTAATGCCAGACGCGGCTGGCGCAGACGGGCAGGAGGCAGAAGGCCGCCTTCTACTTGATTTCGGTTTTCCTTCCGCGGTACTCGCTTGCCGCTTCCACGAATCCGCGGAACAGCGGATGCGGCCGGTTCGGACGGGATTTGAACTCCGGGTGTGCCTGGGTTGCGAGGAAGAACGGGTGATTTTTCAACTCGATCATCTCAACGATGCGGCGGTCCGGGGAGAGTCCGGAGAGCGTCATGCCGTTCTGCTCAAGAATCTGACGGAAGTCGTTATTGACCTCGTAGCGGTGACGGTGGCGTTCATGGATTTCGCTTTTGCCGTAGAGCTCATAGGCTTTTGTCGTCTGATCCAGTACACAGGGATAGGAGCCAAGGCGCAGGGTGCCGCCGATGTCCTCAACGCCGTTCTGATCCGGCATCAGTGCGATGACCGGATATTTGGTCTGCGGATCCAGCTCGATGCTGTGTGCGCCTTCCAGGCCGATGACATTGCGCGCATATTCTACAATGGCAAGCTGGAGGCCGAGGCAGAGACCTAAGTATGGGATGTTGTTCATGCGGGCATAGCGGATGGCTTCGATTTTTCCTTCAATGCCGCGATCGCCGAAGCCGCCAGGCACCAGGATGCCGTCCACATCGGCAAGCAGCTCAGAAGCGTTTTCCCGTGTGACGTCCTCGGAATTGATCCAGCGGATATTGACAATTGCGCGGGTAGCGATGCCGCCGTGTTTGAGTGCTTCTACTACACTGATATATGCGTCATGAAGCTGAATGTATTTGCCAACGAGTGCGATCTCAACCTTGTGTGTAGGAGTGCGCAGCGCATTTACCATCTCTTTCCAGTCGGTCAGATTTGGTTCCGGGCAGGTAAGATGCAGGCATTCACAGGCCACCTGAGCCAGATTTTCTTCCTCCATCGCGAGCGGTGCCTCATAGAGGTACTCTACATCCAGGTTCTGAAGTACATGAGAGCTTGGCACATTGCAGAACAGAGCGATCTTGTCCTTGATCTGCTTGTCCAGCGGGTGTTCCGACCGGCAGACGATGATATCCGGCCAGATGCCCATGCCCTGCAGCTCTTTGACGCTGGCCTGCGTCGGCTTGGTCTTCATTTCACCGGAAGCGCGCAGATAAGGAATCAGGGTCACATGGATCAGGATAGCGTTTTCATGGCCGATCTCGTGCTGGAACTGGCGGATTGCCTCCAGGAACGGCTGGCTTTCGATGTCGCCGACCGTGCCGCCGACCTCAATGATTGCGATCTGTGTTTCATCAGTCGTGAAATCCCGGAAAAAGCGGCTTTTGATCTCATTTGTAATATGCGGGATCACCTGGACAGTGCCGCCGCCGTAGTCTCCGCGGCGTTCTTTCTGAAGGACGGTCCAGTAAATTTTTCCGGTCGTCACATTGGAATTTTTATTCAGGCTCTCATCGATAAAGCGCTCATAATGTCCCAGATCGAGGTCTGTCTCCGCACCATCATCCGTGACAAATACTTCCCCGTGCTGGATCGGGTTCATCGTGCCTGGGTCGATATTAATATAGGGATCTAGCTTCTGCATGGTGACCTTGTAGCCTCTGGCTTTTAAAAGCCGGCCGAGGGACGCCGCGGTAATGCCTTTTCCAAGTCCGGAAACGACGCCGCCTGTGACGAAAACGTATTTTACTGACATGGTGTCCTCCTGATAAATAATTGGACAGGAGATCATCTCCCCTGTCTGTTTGCGTGATTATATTCGTTATAGCAGATGACAGCTCTGACTGCCGATAGCTATAGATCACACCTGACCACGCAGTAAGTGCGTAGTCAGGTGTGACCAGTAACTGCCGATACCCATTATACATCCTCCACTCAGGAAAAGCTATTCTTTTTTCAATGAATTCGATTCGGATACCTGGATTTTCCGGGGAGAGATATCCTGTGATTTCGTCATTTCAAACAATTTTTTCACAAAATGTTTAGAATCGCGGTATTGATTTATAATGGATAGCCAATTATAATGGAGGGAACCGGAAATCGTTTATAGATTATGATATTTTGTAACCTGCAGAATTTCTTCTATAAGCAGTGATACAGGGAAAAAGGTCAGGCCAGGAAGGATCTGCCATCGTCTTCGCCAGACCGTGTGTCACAGATCGATTTCTGCTTTGAGTCACTCACTGCACCAGGATGCGTGACTTTCTATATACGACAAAATCAGGAGGCACACGAATGGATAACAATCAAAATGATAACCGCCGCAATGGCGGAGACCAGGGACCAAATCGTCCCGGCAGAAACAGTAATACTTTTATAATTTTTCTGGCGGTCACTCTGGTTACCCTGCTGGTTATGGCTTTGCTGAACAATAGCCTGAGCAGCAGTACGTCCTCCGTGGAAATTACTTATAATGAGTTCCTCGAATTGCTTGACGAGGGGAAGGTGAGTTCCGTTGTTATTTATGATGACGAACTGGAGATTACGCTGAAGAGCGACGCACTTTCGGACTATTTAGGCACTTCCTCGGGGAGTGTGACTTATTATACAGGGAACCCGGATGACCCCAATCTGGTAGCACGTCTGGATCAGGCTGGAGTGGAGTTTACTCAGAATATACCGGATACGACCTCAAGCCTGATCTGGAGTATGATCATCAGCTTTGCGCCGCTGATCATTATCTGGGTGATTTTCGCATTTGCAATGCGTCGAATGACAAATAGCAGCGGGGGCGTCATGGGCGTCGGCAAGAGTAAAGCGAAGGTCTACATTCAGAAAGAGACTGGCGTGACCTTTAAGGACGTAGCAGGACAGGATGAAGCAAAGGAGTCCCTTCAGGAAGTGGTAGACTTCCTGGAGAATCCGCAGAAGTATACAGAGATCGGTGCGAAGCTGCCGAAGGGTGCTTTGCTTGTCGGTCCTCCGGGCACTGGTAAGACGCTTCTCGCGAGAGCGATTGCCGGCGAGGCAAAATGCCCGTTCTTCTCTCTGTCGGGTTCAGACTTTGTGGAGATGTTCGTCGGTGTCGGCGCCTCCCGTGTTCGTGACCTGTTCGAAGAGGCAAAGAAGAATGCGCCGTGCATTATTTTTATCGATGAGATTGACGCGGTGGCGAAGAGTCGTGATACCCGCTTCGGCGGCGGAAATGATGAGCGGGAGCAGACACTGAATCAGCTGCTCGCGGAGATGGATGGCTTCGAGCCTTCCAAGGGGCTGATCGTGCTGGCGGCGACGAACCGTCCGGAGGTATTGGATCAGGCGTTGCTGCGGCCAGGCCGTTTTGACCGACGGGTTGTGGTAGATAAGCCAGACCTGAAGGGTCGTGTGGAGACACTGAAGGTACATTCCAAGAATGTCAGTATGGATGAGACCGTTGACCTGGATACGATTGCTTTGGCGACTTCGGGTGCCGTGGGTTCCGATCTGGCAAATATGATCAATGAAGCCGCGATCCTGGCAGTCAAGAAAGGACGTAAGGCAGTATCTCAGCAGGATCTGTTTGAGGCCGTGGAGGTAGTTCTGGTCGGTCAGGAGAAGAAGAACCGTGTACTCAGTAAAGAAGAGCGGCGCATTGTCTCCTACCACGAGGTCGGACATGCATTGGTGAGTGCACTGCAAAAGGATTCAGAGCCGGTGCAGAAGATTACGATCGTGCCGCGCACGATGGGGGCGCTTGGCTACGTGATGAATGTGCCGGAGGAGGAGAAATACCTTAACACGGAGAAAGAGATCCGTGCGATGCTGGTTGAGTTTGTAGCGGGACGCGCGGCGGAAGAAATCGTCTTTGACACAGTGACCACCGGCGCGGCGAATGACATCGAGAAGGCGACACGCATAGCCCGTGCGATGGTGACGCAGTATGGTATGTCGAAGAAATTCGGTCTGATGGGACTCGAGGTGACTGCGTCGCAGTATCTGGATAATCGTCCGGTGATGAACTGCTCGGACGTGACTGCTGCAGAGGTCGATAAAGAGGTTATGCAGATTCTGAAGGACTCTTATGATGAGGCGAAGCGTATTCTGACCGAACACCGCAGGACGATGGATAAGATTGCAGAGTTTCTGATCGAGAAAGAGACCATTACGGGCAAGGAATTTATGGATATTCTGCACCAGTGCGAAGGTGAGGGAAACAATACCGAGAAGATGGGTGCGCGCATTGCGGACCGGCCGGTGGAAACACTGACCGATCAGACGGCAGAAGATGCGGGTACCGGTTCGGATGTCGCTGGTGATGGTTCGAATGATTCATCTGTCGTATCGTCACAGGAGCAGAATCAGACATCTGTGGAGCAGCAGCCGGAAGCACAGGCACCGGGAGCGGAGCAGTCCGGAGGTCAGGTACCGACAGAGCAGTCTGACAAGGCAACAGAAGCAGATGAGTAGGAAACGGATAACCCCGTTGCCTGCGTGATTATAGTGAAAAAAGAGAGCAGCATCTGGCCATATAGCTGTAAATGGCAGATGCTGTTTTTTTATGCGCACGGCCGCGCAGGGAATATTTCTGGCTAACGCCAGACGCGGTCGGCGCAGACGTGTAGGATTCGGCAAGCCGCCTCCTGCTCGATTGCACGGCCGCGCAAGGTATAAAAAATCAACCGAACGCCTGTCAATTCACAATTATTTCATTTTTTCCCCCATAAATGAACACACAAAGACGATATGCTGTTGCCAAAAAAGTAATATTCTGGCAGATTTGTTTCATGCGGGAGGGGATACTATGGCAGGCAGTTGGATAAGAGACAAAAAGGGCAGACGAAAGATCAGACGGCCAGGGAAAAAAGCAGCGCTGAGTTGCTTTTTATCGCTGGCTGTTTTGTATGTGCAGGCTGCAGATTGCGCGGTGGTTCTGGCGGATACGGAAGAACTGGAGTATGAGGGGACGACACAGATTTCTTCCACGGACTATTACGCGGAATTTGACACGACTGCGGTGGAACTCATCGTGGAAGAGGTTTATGTATCTTCCGGTTCTTATGTGCAGGAAGGTACCAGCATTTTAAAGATTACAGATGACAGCTATCAGAGTGCAATTTCCTATTATAATGCGGCGATCATCCGAGCGGAAAATAATCTGACGAATGAAATGCTGACCTATACACAGGGGATGCAGTCGGCGGAATACACACTGGAGCTGGCACAGGCAGAGGCAGATCAGGCAGAATTTGTGCGGTCACAGTCGGAAGCGGAGCTGGAGGATACAATCGAGGAGCACGAAGAGATGCTGACCGAGCTGGAGGAACGGATCGAAGCTCTGGAAAATGGGGAATATGACGAGGATGATTCATCATCAAGCAGTTCGTCAGGCAGTTCGTCAGGCAGTTCTTCCTCCTCTTCTTCATCAGAAGAGGAATCTGAGATGGAGAGCGAATCGGAGACAGAAACAGAGACTGAGACGGAAACAGAAACAGAAGATCCGGCGGCAGTGCTGGAATCAGAGCTTGCAGCACTGGAGCGTGAGGCGGCGATTCTCTCTCAGACAGAGGTTGAGCTGGAATCAGAAATAAAAGAAAAAAATGAGGATTATAACGAAATTCTGGAAAAGATGTACACGCTGGCTGGTTATGATACTTCGGTTCTGGCCGGGGCAGCGCATCTTGTGCTTGACACGGAAGAAGAGACGGAGTCTGAGTCAGAGACGAACAGGGAGACCAGTGCGAATCTGGTGGAAAAGATTTCTCAGATGACGAATTCCTCGAATGAGGATCTGCCGCAGGAGACAGCGGTAGATTCCGAGACATCGACAGAAGCACAGACCAGTGCAGCCGAAACTTCGACGGAAGTGCAGACCAGTGCGGCCGAGGCTGTCACAGAAGTGCAGACCAGTGCGGCCGAAACGGCATCGGAAACACAGACAGGTTCTCAGACGGAAGAAACTGCGGGAACGCAGGCAACCGAAAACGGGGAAACAGAAGCAGATACGACGGCTGCTACGGAAGCACAGACAGCAACCGTGGGTGATTTGATTATAGAAGATATTACGACAGAAACAGGCGCGGTGGAAGATACAGGTTCTTCGGATACAACGGGGGATTCGGATTCTGAGACAGAATCGGAAAGCGAGACAGAGTCCGAGACAGAAGAAAAGACGTTGGAGGCACTGCTTGCGGATCTATATGCGTTGGAGGAAACGCGGCAGGACCTGTATAACCAATACTATGAGACGATTCATGCGGAAGAAAAGCTGGAAGAGCAGATCGAGACACTTACACAGCAATTGGAACAGCTGACATCGTCCTCAAATGGCGGGACGGACGGAATGTCAGACACGGATAGCTCTGTGGGTGGTATGACAGGTACGGATGCTACAGCAGGTGGGAGTGATACGACAGATACTGACGGCAGTGAAAATGCGGAAGCTTCTACAGGCAATGAAGACGCAACGAATACGGATGGATTGGCACAGAGTGATGATTCGACAGCCAGTGATTCTTTGGATTTGTCGTCAGCGATAGCGGCTTTGGCATCTTCTGCCTCCGGAAGCTCCTCGGGATCGTCCAGTCATTCCTCTTCCTCGGGAAGCTCTTCTGGAACGGCCTCTTCCTCGGTGAGCATGTTCTCTTCCTCCGGGAGCAGTGAGACAACGTCTTCTTCCTTGGGCACGGCTGCGACTGGTTCTTCGTCGGGAAGCTCTATGGGTTCCTCTGGCAGTTCCGGCGGAAGCAGCAGCAGTTTGTTTGGAAATTCGTATGATCTCTCGGAAGCGGAGAGTGCGCTGGAGCTTACGGCAACGGATTCAGATGAGGCGGAGGAGGTTCTGGAGCAGCTTTATGAGGTTCTGGAGGATGTACAGCTTCAGTATGAGGAGCTGATGCGGGTGAAGACGCCGACGGAGCTGGACATTCAGTACGAATATGATACGACCATGCTCGAAGCGGAGCTGGCGGAGATTACTTATCAGCAGACGGTTGAGTCTCTGGAGGAAACCCTTCAGTCTTATGAAGACGCGCTGACGGAGCTGGAGGAAGCACTGGAACTGCTGGAGAGCCTGGAGGATGGCACGGTGACAGCAGCGGCCGCAGGGACACTTTCCGCTGTCAATTATTCTGCGGATGATACTTTAAGCTCTGCGACTGCGCTTTACAGTATTTATGACACGGATGTAGTAACAATTACGATTGAAGTCTCTCAGGAGGAGATCGCAAAAATGGCAGTCGGTGATACAGTGAGTGTCACTCTTTCCGGCTCTGGTACTGTGGAAGGGACAATTTCCGAAAAAGACACCGAGCCGGTAGACGGAACATCACGTACAACAGTCATTTATGATGTGGTGGTTTCTGTTGACAACAGCAGAGGGAGGCTGAGTTCAGGAACCGGGGCGACGGTTACCGTTACAGCCAGTGAGACAGCAGAGTAAGGAGATGAGGGGATATCATGAGCAGAGACGTGAAAAAGAGGAAGAAAAAACATCATTTTCTCAGGAATTTTCTTCTTCTGGTGATTGTTGTGGCGGCAGGCGCGGGTGCCTGGGTGGTTTATCAGGATCAGCAGGAATCAGACACGGAGGATACGACCTCTTATCGGCAGGAGACGGTAAAATATGGTTCGGTGATCACCGGTATTACAGAGAGTGGGACGGTAACCTATGGGACAGCGGATCAGACTTTCGAGGTGGCGGAGGTGACATCTTCCTCCAGTTCAGGCAGCTCCTCAGGCGGATCAGGTATGTCCATGAGTTTGGATAGTTCTTCTTCCAGTACCAGTTCGACTTCTCTGGAAGTCGAGGAGATTTATGTAGCGGTTGGCCAGGTGGTGGCGGAAGGCGACGCGCTTTTGAAAATTACGGAGGAGAGCATCGAGGCGTATCGGGAAGAACTGGAGGCCGCGGTTACGAGTGCCGAGCTGACCGTGAAGCAGGAAGAGATTAATGTAGAGACGAAGCAGGCGGAGGCAGACTATACGTACGCAATGTATATTGCGAAAGGCGAGACTGCCGAGGCTACCTATAATGCGACAATCACAAGCCTGGAGAATACGGTGACAGAGCTGGAAGAAGAGCTGGCAGAGGCCGCGGAAGAGGTGGAAGAGCTGCAGTCGGAATACGATGATGGGGAAGACGTGGAGGATGACCTGGAGGAGGCACAGCTGAATTACGAGACGATCGAAGCAAATCTGGAAATTGCGAAAAACAATCTGACAACGCAGTCGATTGAGGCAAAGCAGACATATGAAAACGCAATGACTAATTATGAATATGCAGATCAGCTCTATGAGATAGATACTGACGGCCTGACAGATGACCTGGAGGATGCGCAGGATGCACTTGAGGATGCGGAGGAAGCTCTGGCTGAGTTTGAGGAGCAGATCGGCGATGGTGTGATCTATGCGGAATATTCCGGGACGATCATGTCAATTTCCTACAGTGCGGGTGATTCTCTGACCAGTGATTCTACGGTGGTGACTTTTTCGGACTCAGATGATGTGACAATGACAGTGGCGGTTTCTCAGAGCGATATTTCAGATATTTCGACTGGAGATACCGTTTCGATTGAGCTGGACGCTTATGAGGATGAGACCTTTGAGGGGGAAGTGACAGCGATATCCACGACGGCGATGACGGGTTCCTCAACGGTAAATTATGAGGTGACAGTAAACTTTACCGGTGATATTACAAAGGTATATTCCGGCATGACCGGTGAAGTGACCTTTATCACAAGGGAGGAAGCAGATACGCTTTATATTTCGAACCGCGCGGTACAGACAGATGGAGCGACTTCCTATGTAAAAGTACTTCAGGATGACGGAACGATTGAGGAAGTGACCATCACGACCGGATATTCGAATGGTACAACTGTGGCGGTCACCTCCGGGCTCACAGAAGGACAGATTGTGTTGATAGAAAGCCAGGTGACAGAATGAGACTTTCGGAGCTGTTGAGACTTGTCTGGCTGAATATTAACCAGAACAAGTTCAAGACTGTCATGACATCCATCGGAATTATCGTCGGTGCCGCGACAATTGTGATGGTCATTGCGATCGGACGCGGTGGAAAGATGGATGTCGCAGAGCAGTTTGCAAGTTTGAATGCCGGATCCATTGACATTACGTATGACTATGAGGGAGAAGAGACGACTACCAGCGCCAGCGGAAGCTTTTCCATCAGTGATCTTGGAAGCTCTCTTATGAGTAACGTCAGCAGTTTCTTCAACATGGGCGGCGGAAGCGATTCTGCCAGTTCCAGAGGAGACCGGAATTCATCCGATTCCGGAAGTGGTATGTCGAGTGCCGGCGGGATGACGATGGGCGGTGGTTCTGATTCGGACAGTGACAGCTTGCCCGGGGGCGGAAGAAGTATGGGGAATGATACTTCTTCGGATGATGCTTCCGGCGGCAGGTCGGATATGGGTGGGATGAGTGATTTTTCGGACAGTGATCTGAGCGATATCGCGGATGCAATTTCAAATGGTGATATGGATATGAGCGATATTGCTTCCATGTTTTCCGGGGACGTTGCCGGAGAAAACACAGAGGGCGGCGGGGAAGATAACGCCGATGCGGCGGATTTCGGCGAGAATACGGGATCCGCTGATGGAGAAAACGAGGAAGGTGCCGAGGGAACGGAAAGCGATTCGGAAGAGGGCGCAAGTGAGGAAGCCGCGGCAATATCCGCGGACGAAGAGGAGGAGACGGAGTCGGAGACTGATCTGACGGACAGCCGCCTGAATCAGGAAAATATTATTCTCACCATAGATGATGTAGAGGATATTGAAACATTTGTAACAGAGCTGGACGGCGCGACGATCTCCTATACTTCGCGGACTTCTGTGGAAGGCGACGATCTGACCAGTGCCGAGACCTACACGGTAGCGGGCGTATATTACAGTTATTATACGGTCAGCAATCTGTCAATGGCAGAGGGCGAGTTCATTACAGACGAGGAGAGCGACAGCAGCACGCGAGTCTGTGTTCTGGGAAGCACAGTGGCGAAAGAACTGTTTGGAAGTGCCGAAGAAGCATACGGAGAAACGCTTTACCTGGATGACCGCGCCTATGAGGTCGTGGGAGTGCTCGCTTCTTCATCAACGGTATCCGCGAATATTACGCCGGACGAATCAATTTTCGTCCCGTATGAGACGGGGATCAAATATATCACCGGAACGGACATCAGTCCGGTGATTACTGTGATCTGCAACGACGTTGATCTGGTTGATTCCGTAAAGGAAAAAGTGGAGACAGTGCTGGAGGAAAATTACAGTACAGCAGAATTTACTTTCTCTGACGCGAGCAGTAAGCTGGAGGCGGCAGAATCGTCAAATGAAATTTTGACGATGCTTTTGTCGGCGATGGCAGTTATTGTTTTTATCGTCGGCGGAATCGGGATTATGAACGTTCTGTTTGTTTCGGTCAAAGAGCGGACCGAGGAGATCGGCATTCTGAAATCGCTGGGCGCGTCCCGGAGCAACATCCTGTTTGAATTTTTGTTTGAATCGGCCACGATCAGCTTGATCGGCGGGATTCTCGGCGTTGGCGCGAGTTTTCTGGTGACGCCGCTGGTGGAATACAATGGGATCCGTGTAGAAGCGAATGTGAACGCCTGGGCGGCGGCTCTGGCATTTTCGATACTGACCGGTACGATTTTTGGTTTTTACCCGGCATGGCAGGCATCCAAACTGGTGCCGGTGGAGGCGCTGAATTCTGATTAAGCCGGGCAATGTATGGGGTTTTAGAGAGGAGGGACTGTAATTATGAAAAGAAGATATGTAGGGCTCCTGTCTGTGGCACTGCTGACAGTCTTACTGACAGGCTGTGAGAGTGTCAGTGAAGTGGCAGATACCGTGACCGGTACGGTCAGCGAGGCAGCTGGGAATCTGACTAGTTCCGTGAGTGAAGCGCTGGGCCTTTCCACAGAGACGGAAACAGAAATGGCGGAAGGCCAGCGAAAAGCGACCATTCAGATTGTATCAATTACAGGAAATGAGCTGACTTATATCGAGGAGACCGAGGAAGAGACGGAGACAGAGACGGAGAGCGAAAATGGGACAGAGCCGGAGAGCGAAAATGGGACAGAGCCGGAGAGCGAGGACGGGATGGAGTCGGATACAGAAAAAGAATCGGAGGAGTCTGCATCTGCGGACAGTAGTTCGGGCAGAGGCGGCAATATGCAGGGCGGTCAGAAGGGCGGCATGAATATGGAAGACTCGGGCACAGACAGTTCGGATACAGGTCGTTCGGATATGGGCAGCTTTGGTACGGGGGACGCGGACGGAAACAGTTCGGAAACAGCTGACTCGGACATGACTAATTCCGATATGGGCAGTATGGACATGAGCGGTCTCGCGGAAGCCTTCAGCGGTGGCGATATCGATCTGAGTGATGTCGCGGATGCAATGAGCAGCAGCGATATTGATCTGAGCAGCATTGCGGACGCAATGAGCAGCGGCGATATCAACCTGAGCGACATTGCGGATGTTGTGAATGGTGATGCGGCGCTTCCTGAATTGACCGGCGAGACGGAAGATCAATCGGTTACCGTGTATCTGCAGGTTGGCGTGGTGGTTTACACGACGACAGGAAAGGAAAAGACATTTTCTATTTTACAGGCAGGGGATGAAGCAGAAGTCCTCTTTGAAACAGACGCAGATGGAAATGAGGTCATTACGAAGATGTGGATTGTGAGTACAGGCTGAGTGCAGAGCGTTACTGGGCACAACCCGACCATACACTTGCTGCATGGTCAGGGCTTATCCCACCCGAAGTGGGGGACGCCACCCGGCGAAGGTTGAAAACGTAGTGGCAGCGCAAGCGCAAATAAAAAAGCAAATGTGAGGCAAAAGTATGAAGCATATCATTGAAATGCGTGACATTGAAAAATATTACCAGGTCGGCAGTTCGCAGCTCCATGCGCTGAAAGAGGTTTCACTGGACGTGGAGGAAGGGGAGTTTCTGGCTATTTTAGGTCCGTCCGGTTCTGGAAAAAGTACACTGATGAATATCATCGGCTGTATGGATCACGCGGATGGCGGGACTTACGTCCTGGATGGAATAGAAGTACACAAAGCGAAAGAAAAGCAGCTGACACAGATACGGAATGAAAAAATCGGATTTATTTTTCAGAAATATCACCTCATTCCGACTTATAATGTGGTTCAGAATATTGTCATGCCTTTGCTGATGCGCGGGATGACCTTGGACGAGGCCGAGGAGGAGAGTGAGGATATTATTCATATGCTTGGGCTGACAGAACGCGTCCATCATAAACCTCGCGAGCTTTCCGGCGGGCAGCAGCAGCGTGTTGCGATTGCACGGGCGCTCGTCGGAGAGCCGGCAATCCTTCTGGCGGATGAGCCGACCGGTGCGCTGGATCAGGCCAGCGGCAAAGAAGTGCTAAAGCTGTTTCGTCGTCTGAATGAGATGGGAAATACAATCGTCATGATCACGCATGACCTTGGTGTGGCGGAGAACGC
Source organism: Lachnospiraceae bacterium (assembly GCA_021200475.1). Classification (GTDB taxonomy): domain Bacteria; phylum Bacillota; class Clostridia; order Lachnospirales; family Lachnospiraceae; genus Choladousia. The sequence continues at coordinate 4,165 of JAJQGP010000069.1, read as the reverse complement.
GAAACGGATTGTGCGGATTGTTGATGGAGAACTGCATGAAGAATAAAACGTGACGGCTCAGTATTTTCACAGTTATCAGAAAAAAACATAATTACAATAAATCTTTTTTTAGGGGACTTGCTTTTTTGGAAGCTTTCCCCTATACTAATGTAATAGCAGAAATTTTGAGTGACATCATTTTTGATCCCGGTTTGTCAGACAAAGAAAATTAACGATTGGTCTGAACTTTGTATCTGTTCGAAAGCAGATTGGAAGGGCAGACATATGAAGGAGGCAAGATGAAGAGATGGAAATCGGTGCTTTCAGGTTTGCTGGTATTTTGTCTGCTGCTTGCGGCACCGTCCGTGTATATCCTGGCGGAGGAAGTGCTGGAGGAAGAGACAGAAGAAGAAATTCCGGAATCCTGGTATTATACAATTGAATCAAATGAGATTGAAGGCTGGCCAGAAGGGCCGCAGATTGAAGCAGCATCTGCGATTGTCATGGATATAGACACGGGCACAGTTCTTTACAGCAAGCAGGCGACAGAGAAGCAGTACCCTGCCAGTATTACAAAAATCATGACGACACTGCTTTTGATTGAGAACTGTGATCTGGACGATACAATCACTTTTACAGAGGTTGTTTACGATATTGAATCCGGGAGTACCCATCTTGGCATTCAGCCAGGAGAAGAGATGACGCTGCGCGACTGCGCGTACGGTATTATGCTTGCGTCAGCGAACGATATTGCCAATGGGGTAGCGGAATATATTGCCGGGAGCGTCAGTGCTTTCGCTGACATGATGAATGAAAAAGCAGAGGAACTTGGCTGTGTGAATACTCATTTCTCTAATCCGCACGGATTGTACAGTGACGACCATTACACATGCGCATATGATATGGCATTGATTGCAAAAGCGGCCTATGAGAATGAAACCTTCCGTGAGATCGTGGGTACAACGGAATATATTATTCCGGAGACGAATCTGTCGGGGGAAGAACGTTCTTTTTTAAACCATCACAAAATGCTGCAGTCCGATTCGGAATACTATCAGGAATGGTGTACCGGCGGTAAGACGGGATATACTTCTCAGTGCCTGAATACACTGGTGACCTATGGAAGCAAGGACGGGATGAATCTGGTATCCGTGATTCTCAGAGTCAATGGGGCAGACAAGGCTTATGCAGAATCCACAGAAATCCTCGAATATGGTTTCGAAAATTTTTATACAAAAAATTATGATAATGTTAGTTCAAAAGCCACTTTTTATGATATAATGAACTTGACGTATGTCGGCACTGCCTCGAACTTTCTCTCGCCTGTGTGGCAGAGAGTTACGCTTGAAAATTGCAGTGTGAAAATAACGCTTCCAAATACTGCGTCGATCGAAGATCTCACCATCACGGTTACGGAAGCGAATGGCAGCACGAAGGCTTTTTCATATGAATATAATGGACAGCCGGTTGGGATGGCAACAGGTAAATTAAATACATTATTTGTCCCGGTTCGGACGAAATACACACTGAACACGGACATTTCTTCGACAGAGGAGGTATCTTCAGAGGGGAGCATTCAGTTTGAAGGACTGGATGAAGTACTGGATCAGGCTGCCGGTTTCTTAGAAGAGGGTTACCAGATTATTTCAGACTATGCAGAGAATCATTTGATGATCGTATTGGCCGGTGGAGCCGTGCTGTTGATTGTTTTCGCTGTATTGATAATTGTATTGATTTTCCGGGCTACAGCCGATGCGCGAATCAGGCGTCGCAGAAGATTGGAGGATGAGGAACGGAAAAAGAGAGAAGAAGAGATTGAAAAAATGACGACTGCCGAGATAGAGGCAGAATTAAGGAAAGTCATGGAACAGGAGCGACTCCGGAAAGAGCAGGAGGAGCTTGCTGCAGCTGAGGCGGAAAGGGCCGCCCGGGAAGCTGAGGAAATGGAGTGGAAAGCGCACGAGACAGAGCGCCTGATTGAGGAGCTGGAGCAGGAGCGGCAGGCTCGTATTTCCGAAAAAAACGTATGAGGGTATAAATGATTATTATTAAGAAGGGATGGATAAAGGATGAACTGGGTTGCACCAATTAAAGACGAAGAAACGCTGGAAAAATTTAAAGAAAAGCTGCGCGAGATGGACGATAAATACTATATCATGTTTGAAATCGGCGTGGGCACAGGACTTCAGCTGCAGGAAATTCTGAAGTTTAAAAATAAGGATCTCCGTGGGAAGGAAAGTATTGAAGCCAGTATCGGGACAAAGAATATTAAGCGTACGTTCCAGATTCCGAAGGATCTGCAGGAGACGATTATGAAATTCACAGAAGGCAAGGATCCGGATGCATATCTGATTCTGGGACATGCCAGTTCTCCGCAGCCACTCTCCAGAGAACAGGCGTATCGTGCGCTCAAAAGCGCCGGCAAGAGCATGGGTCTGTCATCCATTGGAGCGCAGACGATGCGTAAGACTTTTGCGTGGCGTTATTATAAATCAACAGGAGATATCTACTATCTGCAGAACCTCCTGAATCATGCATCGCCATCCATTACCTATCGATATATCGGAGAAAAGCCAAATGTGGAGGTTTATCTGCGTAAGATGACTCCGGAAGAGAATGAGCGCAGCCGCTACCTTCTTTATAAGGATAATAATGGCAAGAAGAGGATCGAAGCGCTGCAGGCATTGCTGGCGGAGATCGGAGAGGAAATGGACAATCCTCTGAATAATGATGCATACTATGGAAAGGTGGATTGCCTTCTCAAAGAGATGGAGGATCTGGTAGAGAATTTTAAACAGACCAGATAAGGAGAAAGACGAGAGAGTTTTCTGGTTCACCACAATTGCGATAAATAAAAAAAGCCCGGACAGGAGAAAAGGTTTTCTGTTCGGGCTTTTATGCACACAGGCGTGTGTGGAAATTAGCGGCTTGCGCCGCACCCGCCTGGCGCAGCGGATAGGGTGAGAGGTCTCCACCTATCCGATTGCTAAGAGCTGCGAGAGGCATTTGGTTAACCGGTTTCTGTATTTCGATGGTTTTGCCGCTTTACCTTGACGGCCTGCTTTTTCTCATATATCTGATTTGCCTCTTCCTCCAGGATTGGCTTTAGTGTCTTAACCGCATAGGTCATATTGTCTGCATTGAGACGAAGACGAATTTTTCCCTTTATATAACCATGGTGAGGACACCAGGCAAGACAAAACTGATTATGCCCGCCGGCGGAAAACCAGCGTATTTTTTTCTGCGCTGCTTTTTGGCAGAGCGGGCAGCGTGTGGATGTAACAATCGGATCCTTCATGGCCTGGTTTCTTGACACGAAGAGTTTGGAGATAAATTTGTCGTAAGTGCTATAATGCAGATAAATTTCCTCTTTGCGGGAAACGGGTGTACGAAAATAGTCGACAGAAGAGTTATCACGAATCTGTGAATCCTCCAGCCACTGCATAATAAGCGATGTGTAGATCGCATCGCTTAGAGCACTGTGGAATGCAACTGTTTTCTGTATTTCCAGAAAATCAATTGCGTATTCCAGAGATCTCCGCGATCTTCGATCCTCGTATACAATACTGAAAACTTTCTGAATGTCAAAATAAATCAGCGGAAAGGGAAAAGGCGATTTTATGTTATAATAAGAAAGATTCCGCTGAAATTCAGTCAGGTCCGCAGGTCCCCAGGTGCAGAATTCCGGTTCGCCAGGAGCAGCTTCGGATGTTTCATCGCCGCGGCACCAGGCGAAAAAGTCTGCGGCTACTTCCGGAAAGCATCGGGCACCCGCAAAGTCGATGGCGCGCAGAGCGACGATCTCCCGGGTCCGAAAATGCAGGGAGGTGTATACCTGAGGCTTGACAATCTCACGGAACTGTCCTGTGACCTGATGCGCCTCGTTTACCCGGACCGCACCAATTTCTATGATTTCAAATGGAAGCGCTTTTATCTCGTGCGCTTTTCCGGTTGGACATTGATTCCACTCCAGATCAAGTACAATATAATTCATCTCTTCTCCCTCAGTTATTTTCCCGCAGGTTATTACGCAGACATAGTGCTGCTGCGCACATCGTGCCCGGTTTGACCAGAGCTTCGCTGAACCAGTATACACAAAAATAACGAATATTGCAAGGGTTCGTCAATCTGTGACGGCGTAAATCTACTGTAGGAATCGTAGTGGCGGAGACCACCAGAAATGCAT
>JAJQGP010000175.1:11735-35004 GCA_021200475.1 Lachnospiraceae bacterium | reverse complement strand
GATTCACGCTGTATAGCCAGCTCGGAAAGTCTTCATTCAGCAGCAGCGTCACCGCCGTATCATTGTGACCAGACGCGGTCAGCGCCGGGCAAAGCATCGTCGTCCCGACAAAACCCGTGTTAAGATGGTCGTGGTTCGCTTTCACACGCGCTTCCAGTGCATCCCCTTCCCGTGTCTTTCCATCCTGTTGCGATTTCTCACCGGCCTCTTCTGACGCAGCACCTGCTGTTTTGCCTGCGCAATCCTGCTCATCCGTCAGGCCAAAGCAGATCGCAATCGCTGAGCCGGTCTGTGTTTTGCATACACAAAGACCATTTTCATCGAAGTACTTCTCACGAATTGCATTTTTGATCGCGTCTGCCAGCTCCCGGTACTCTTTTGTCTCTTCATAGCCCAGAATCTTAGCAGACTGCGCCACAATATCCGCACAGCGATAATAGTAAGCGCTGGCGATGTACAGCGGATCTGTAGCTCCGAACGGCCCCGGCTGCTCATTATCCAGTGCCAGCCAGTCCGCAAAATGGAAACCATCTTTTACCAGATGCGGACCCTCGATGGCCTCCTCCCGTTTTCGCTGGCAGTCCACCCAGGCTTTCATGCCCGGATAAGTCTCTGCCAGCAAGGTCTTACTTCCATAATGCTGATACACATTCCAGGAAATCATGACTCCGGCATCCGCCCACGGACAGGAGCCATGCTCCGCCACCATCCCCTGCTTCAGCCGCGGCACCACATTCGGCACGGAGCCGCCCAGAATGCTCTGCTCTGCACGCATATCCCAGAGATATTTGCGGTAAAAGGCCGGCATATACATATTGTAGCAGGCCGTCTCTGAGAATACCTGCGCGTCCCCGGTCCAGCCCAGCCGCTCATCCCGCTGCGGGCAGTCCGTGGGAACATCCAGAAAATTATCCTTCTGCCCCCAGAGCGCGTTGGAAAACAGCTGGTTTACCTTCACATTTCCTGTCTCAATCTGACCAATCTGATCAAAATCACTGCGCAGGTGCCATGCAGTAAACTGCCCTGCCCGGAGCTGCTCCATCGCGAAGCGATTTTGTTGGCAGCTCCAAGCTGCCGCCGAACGAAGGTGAGGGGGCGTTTCTGCCCTTACCTGAATTTCATTTATCATTTCAAAAGAAGACTCTGATTTCATCAGCTGTACACACGCAGGAGCCTCAACATCCACCTTCATATACCGGAACCCGTAGAACGTAAAATGCGGTCTCGCCAGCGCTCTCTTTCCATTCGAGATATAAGTAAATTCCGCCTTCGCGGTTCTTAAGTTTTCGCGATAAAAGCAGTCATTCTGAAGAATTTCTCCGGCCGAGAGCGTAATCTTTGTTCCTTCCGGGAAATCACAGTCCATCTCCACCCAGCCGGTAATCTCCTGCCCAAAATCCAGAACTGTCTCACCCTTCGGCGTGTGAATCAGCTTTTTCACCGCAAAGGACTCCTTCTTTACAATTGGCAGGCCATAGCGGTCAGTCAGTGCGCCGCAGCGCTCCGGCGTGGCCAATTCAACGGCTCCGTACGCAGGCATCCCTGCAGGCTCTGAGAGCGCTTCCACACTGCCCTCCAGGAAATTTTCTGACTGATTCTCCGTCAGAGAGGCTGACCAGTATTCTCTCCTTGCGTCATAAACCTCTCCATCATAGATATTATTAAAGGTAATCGGAGAAACCCGGCTCTCCCAGGTATCATCTGTCCAAACCACCAGTTTTTCGCCCTGTTCATTTTTTACATACAATTCCGCAATCGCGTACAGCCGGTCGCCGTAGATATCCGTAAAACCCCCGTCAAAGCCTAATCGTCCCTTGAACCAGCCTTCTCCAAGCCAGATACAGATCTCATTCTCGCCTGCCTTCAGATAAGGCGCCACATCATAGGTCTGCGCCTGTAAATGGAAATCATAAGAATGATAGCCAGGAGCCAGATATTCTTCCCCCACCTTCTCACCATTGATCCAGCACTCGTACACGCCCAGCCCGCAGATGTAAAGCCGTGCCGCTCCTGATGAAATTTTCAGCGGCTCATCCACCAGGAACTTTTTTACGAGAATGGTTGACACCTGATTTGCGTCCTCCGCCTGCTGCGAAGCATTTTCAGATTTCACTTCCATTTTCGGGGAAATCCACTGCCCGCTCCATGGCTCGTCCATTTTCCCCGTCTCAAAGCGTCCCGTTGCCGAAGCAGACTCTCCATTGTCAGCCATCACTGTCACTTCCCACAGGTATCCGGTGCGCGGCTTTAAATCCAAAGACACCGGATAATCCATGCTGTCCGCATCCGCGTCCTCGCCGCTGTCAAAAAGGATTCCCGCCTGCTCCCAAAAAGACTCCTCTGCCATCGGAGCATGATATGAGCAGCTCTCCGCCACGCGGATCCGCGCCCACCGCTGGCTGCTGCCGTCAGCATCTGTCACAATCCACGAAAAGCTCAGCGGACAAACCGCAAAACCCAGCGGATTTTCAAGATGATTCACTCTCAGTTTTTCTATTTTCATTTTGTATGGCCTCCGTCCCGAGATTTCCTCTGATCATACCGAAAATACCAGTCTCCTGCCACAGAATATTTTCTGAGAAATACGACATTTTTTTCAGAATCAGTCACCTTAACTTGATTTTACGAAAATCAATGCTACAATAGCCGAAACAGAAAATCTTTAAACTACCGGGAGAATGAACAGATGGGACTCACAGCAAACACTTACCAGGCCGAGCAATGGCGCACAACAGATATCGCCATTACAACAATTAAGGTTTACGCCTCACCCTTTGAGGATGTGGATGTTACAGGCACTTTTACTGGCCCGGACGGACGAAAGCTACGCCTCCTGGCTTTCTGGGACGGAGATGGCAAATGGATACTGCGCTTTGCGCCGACCGCGGTGGGCGCCTGGAGCTGCACGGTAAGCAGCGCAGATGGTGAAAACACTGATTTTATCGGTACGTTTACAGTCGAATGCGTGCCTTACGCCGGAACGCTTGCCATGTACCGGCACGGTTAACAGGACGGCTATTTCGGACAAAACCTCAACCTGATGCAGGAAACCCCGATCATGGCTTTGTTCCGAATATAAAGGAATTTCAGGAGAACGTGGATCCAAAGATGAAATATCTCAACGACCAGGGACTGCTCATCGCGGTCGGCTATGCCTGGGGCTATGATATGCCGGTCGGCGGCGTGGAGCACTACAGAGGATGGCAAAATACACGGCCGCGCGGTACGGCGCCTATCCGGCCACCGGAGAAAAAACAGAAGCAGAACATATGCTTCGCCCGGTGGATGGCGTGTTGGAATACAGCTCCGAAGAGCTTTTTGGCAATAAAAATGACCGCCTGGTGGTGATTGAAGCGGTCGATCGCGCACATTGAACACAAAGCATTTTGTATTTTTTCTTATCACAGACGCGCCCATGTTCCGACGCGTCTGTTTTTCCCTGTATCCGTTCTTTTTTATCTGCTGCTTCAAACAGTTCATCCGCACTTTTTCATGTCTACGCCCACCATCGTTGCATACAGATGACTTATCCTTCCTTCACGCAAAGCGCCTGTGTCGCCTTCAGCAAAAACGGAAAGATAACACACGCGACAACATAAGCATACACCAGAGTCAGCGGCAGAGACGACATAAAGGCAATCGGGAGCGCCGGGTTAAAGCCCATCTCGTAGAACATACACAGAAAGCTCATCAATATAGTCATGATGACCACGATGGCAAGCATCCGCAGGAAATAAAACGCCGGGTGCTTTTCATCTTTCACGAAAAGACTGGCAAAGGCGTTGCCAACCTTTACCACCGGTATGTAAGACCCCAGTGTAAAATTGATCGCGAACCCGGGGACTAATCCCATGCAGAAACTCTCAAACGTAAGAACGCCGTTCGTGTACTTGACAAACAGCGTCAGAGCTGCGGCAAAGGCGAGCGAGAACAATGTGTTAAATACGATTCCGAAATCTGATTTTTTGAACATGGCCAATCTCCTTTTTCTTCCGAATTTCCGCATTGAATATCACTGCTGTATGCGGTTCTTTTCCCTTTTTTTATCACAAAAAAGGAGTGTGGTACATGTTATTTTTTCAGGCAAATACCGCTTTTTTTCGGCATCTTTTCACTCACCAGCAGTTTCCAGAAAGGCCTCCCCGTCTCGCACTACCAGCTTCCTGAAACATGGCCGCTCCTGATATTTATCATTCGGATAATGGAGTACAAAAAGCTTCCCGCCCTCTTTGTCCTCAAAGACCATCCCGTGTCCGCCGTTTTCCGGGAAAACAGGGTGATCCAGCTGCCGCCACGGCCCCGCGATTTTTCCGCTCTCTGATATGGCCAGGCCGACCGCGTAGCCGCAGGTACCCCAGCTGGACCAGGTCATGCAAAGTCCAAGTCCGGGTAACTCCATCAGGCAGGGACCGTCAGTAAAATAGACCTCGCCTTCCATCCCGAATTCCTCCTTCGCGAAAGGAACCGGATGCGCCCAGGAGGCATCTCCCGCAGAAAACAGAAGAATCGGTTCTCCCACAGCGCCTGACAGATCCGGTTTCAGCTCCAGCATACACATATCGCCATTCGGATTATCCTCAAATGAATGCGAAAAAATCAGGTAAGGCGTGCTGTTTTCCAGATAAAGTGTTCCGTCGATGCTTGTCCAGTCCCGCGGCGTCAGTTCTTTCCCATAAGGAACAAATGGGCCGGTCGGATTTTCGCTGCGCAATACATAGATGCCCTTTTTGCGGTCCGCACTGCCCAGCGTTGTCACAAAATAAAACGCATCCTGATAAAAATAGCATTCCGGCGCCCAGTAAAAGCGATCCGCGAAAAATCCCTCCGGACGATGGAAAATCTCGATTGGGCCTTCCCAATTCTCCATGTCCTCGCTCACGTAGCAGTCGAAACCGTCAGCAGGACCCCAGCAGGTCTCGCTTCTGGTACCGTAAAGATAATATTTGTTATCGTGCAATAACACATAGGGATCGCGGATATTAATTTCAGATGTCCTCATAGTTTTCTCTCTTTCATTTCTTCCTGGTTGCATGAGTTTAAAACATATGCAGCTGATAACGAACCTTGACAGCCGCAAAAGTGAAATTTATTCCCGCGAGAAACGATTCACTACAAGCGGTATTCGGGACCATTTCCAGCCTCCGTCTCCCGTATCAGCACTTCCTTCCCGCGAAACGCAAAGCCATATTTCCGAACTTTCTCGATCCCACGCGCCTTCAAGTCGGTCTCATACTTCTTGTCCTCAATCTGCTGCAGTGCCCGCTTCGCCGTATCCTCCAGGGTTTCCTCTTTCTTCGGATCGAACACTTTGAATTCGATGATAATTCCATCCGTTTTCCCGTTTCTCGGCTCAATTGAAACATCGTAACGGCCAAAACCACTCTCTCGGTTGGATGTCAGAATATGGGTGCGGTCCAGATCCGCAATCAGCCCCAGCGTAAAGCCATGGTAAAACTGCTCCGCCACTTCGCTCTCCGATGTCGCGCTGCCCACATCAAAAAAGCTGAATGTCCGCAGCGTTACCTTTTCCATATAGCGCTGCATTCCCTCCAGATTCCCGGCAAGCAGCATGCGGATAAACTCCGTATACTCATCATAGGACTCGGCAAACCACTTTTTCACCAGCTTCCGAAATGCCACCCGCACCTCATAATTCGTCAACGCAATCTCATATCGCCCCTCTGAATACTCCCATTGTGCCGAGGATTCTGCCAACATGTCCTGCATCCGGAGAGATTCCTCGTCCAGATTCTGCATCCAGAGGGGAATGATATCAGAAGGGCCTGGCGATTCCATCAGGCTTCGCACAATTTTTACATAACCGGTTGTCAAAAACCAGCTCCAGATCGTTTTTGAATCACCTCGAAGTTCTGCGTAAGTAATCGATTCATCAATCTCCGTTTCAATCGTGCCGCCCTGCAGCAGAATTTCAAACTCATCCTTTATTTTCAGAGAGCCCTCCCGCACCAGGTTTCCGACCAGTGCGTTGCCGCTGGTATTCATCCAGTAAGGTTCCACCCTCCCGCTTTTCAGAAAATTCAGAATCGACCAGGGATTATAGATTCCCTTTTGTTTTCCAAACTGAAACCCGTCATACCAGAGCCTCACTGCTTCCTTGCATTCGGAAAATCCATAGATTTCCAAGGCATTAAAAACCTCGTTTTCTGTAAAGCCAAAGCAGTCCTCGTACTGCTCCGTGGTAGTCGTCACGACGGCCAGGTTGTTCAGGTCCGAAAAGATCGACTCCTGGGTAATCCATGTAATACCGGTCATTAATCCCCGGCTCAAATAGGGATTGTCCTTAAAGGCGGCGTGAAACATGCGGCGGATATATCTGGTGGCTGATTCCCAATATCCTTCCGTAAAAGCTTCCAGCATAGGAGTATCATACTCGTCAATCAGAATCAATACCGGCACTCCGTAATACTTATACATACACTGAGACAGGAACTGAAGCGCATCCATACACATCTCACCGGAAGCCTCCTGAGCTGTTATTTTCAAAAAGCTCTCTTTCTCCGCCTCCGATAATTTGTCTGATTCCAATAAATAGGAATGCTGCTCAAATAGTCTGGCCAACTGTAACCGTATGGCACGGCACATACTCTCATAGCTGTCTGGCTTCACATTCGCCAGGCTCAGGCTGATCACCGGAAGGGTTCCCTGCAAAGCCATGAGCTTTTCTTCACCTGAAATATAAAGGCCGTCAAACAGCTCCGGCCGATTTTGATAACGAACGGAAAAAAATGTTTCTACCATATTTAAAGTCAGCGTCTTTCCGAACCGCCTCGGCCTCGTAATCAGCGTCACCTGATCCGCGTTCTCGTACCAGTCTTTGATAAAGCATGTCTTATCTACATAAAATACATCTCTGTCAATAATATCTTCAAACTTTGTTATCCCCAGAGCGACTTTTTTCTTCACGGTCATTCCTCCTTTGGAAAGCTTCCGCCATGAAAATTGTTCAGAGGCTGCCCATTTTGCCTGTCACAATTTCCTTCTAACACTCACTCTAACGCTTATGTGCAGTATAGCATATTTAAAACAAAGATACTATCAGAAAATCGGGCAGAGGCTGAAATCATTCTGCCCCTGCCCGATTATATTTGTAATGTGTATGATTGCCTTGTGTTTCTCTGAAGTATTTTTCTGAAATGTCTTTCTGAGGTGTTTCTCTGAAAAATTCCTCCAGAATGTTCATCGAATACTGTTTGTACTTTTCCATAGAAATTGATGATCCAGGAAATTGACCACAACGAACATGCAGATTCAGGAGATTGCAGCCTATATTGGAATCTATGACTGCAATTATTTTTCCAAAATTTTCCGAAAGCGGATCGGGAGCACGCCCAGCGAGTACCGTAAAAAATACTCTTACAGGCATGGGTGAGAAGCTTCCTCAAACGCCGTCTTCTCTGGCAGGTCCAGCGCAAAGCGTTTTTTCAGCCATGCATCCGCCAGTCCGACCCATTTTGCCGCGTCCACATTCATCTGGCTCTTCGCCACCGAGGAGGCCTGCGTGGCTACGCTCATGCCGTGATCCCCTTCCTCGAAGACATGCAGTTCAAACGGCACATGATGATCCGCCAGCGCGTGAGCCATCCGCAGGCTGTGCTGCACCGGCACCATGGCATCCGCCGCAGTCGCCCAAAGAAACGTCGGCGGCGTCTGCGCACTCACCAGCCTCGCAGGGCTGATTTCAATCAGTTTTTCCTCGGAGGGCTGCGCTTCTCCGGTGAAGACCTTTACCGAGTTTCTGAAAAATGCTTCATCCAGCTCATTTTTCTCGAAATCCCGCAGAAAAATGTAGTCACTCAATGTATAGCCCAGGACCAGCGCGGCAGGCCGGATCACTTCCTTTTCCACGCCCAGGAAATCCGTAATCAGCGGATTATCCCAGTACACACCGTACATGGATGCATTGTGTGCCCCCGCTGAAAACCCACACACTGCTACGCGGTCCATATCTACCATCCAGTCCATTGCGTGTCCCCGGATGAGCAGCATCGCCATGCCGATCTCCCTGACCGGAGTCGGATGCGTCAGGTGCTCCTTCACTTTAATATCCGAGAAAAGATCTACAAAACCCTCCGCTCCCTCCATATAGGTCGAATAACGCAGTACAAACGCATGGTATCCCATAGCGGCGAATGCAAGCGCCACCGGCTCTGCCTCCCGGTCAGAGCAGTTAAAATATCCGCCGCCAGGGCAGATCATTACCGCAGGGCGCAGTCCCTGCCCGCGCAGTTCCCCCTTCTCCGCCTGTACATAGGCCGTCAGGGTTACATCTTCTCTGTTTTCGTACAATTTGAATTCTGTTACTAACATGCTATTTTCCTCCTTTTTGTTTTCTACCAGCAAACTTCTTCATCCATCACAGCTCTGCAGTTCCACAAAAGGTAAAGCGGCAGATTAACCAATCCTTCATCTACACGGTAACCACGCAAAGATGTCCGTATGGCCAGCCCATAGACAAATTCGTATAACCAGCTTCACTCTCTTGCATTTATCCCAGTAAATCAGGCATTACTCTACGATAGCAGTGGAAGGATAGCATTTACCCAGAGTGCAGATACTGGCATTACCAGTATCATCGCTGGAATCATATCTGCCACCGGAAACATTTTTACCTTAAGCATCCGAAAACCGGTTGCCAGCATAATAAAGCCTCCGCATGCCTTAAAGTCAGCAATCATCGCTTCACTGGTCAATGGGTAAATCACGCCCGCCAGCAAAAACAGAGCAAAGAATATCACAAACTGCGGAACCGCGATCACCGAGACTACCAGGCCGAGACTGCATGCAAAAATAGCTGCCGTAAACAAATCAAGAATTGCCTTCGTGATCAAAATGGTGTGGTCTCCCATCATCCCGGAAACGATGGAACCATAAATGCCGGTTCCGCTTGCGCAGAATAATACAATAATTGTTACAAGTGTGGCGTTGAATTCTTTCTCAGGCAGATTTCCATTGTTTTTTACGAATTTAGAAACTACTCTCTGCATGCCGCCTGCGGCACGATTGATTTGCTCTCCAAGGTGCACCGCCAGTCCGACGGATGTCCCGATAATCAGAGAAAACACCACGGCCGGCATATTTTCCATCAGCACAATCGTACTGATTCCCATCCCCAGGCAACAGCAGCCAAAAATCATATTTAAATTCTCTCTGAAGTCATCCGTCAGCCATTTACCCGCAAAAGCTCCAATTAATCCGCCAAACAATATAGATAATGTATCAGCAAGTACACCGATCGGCATCTTTTTTCTCTCCTCTTCGTTCCAGTTTTATCTCTACTCTATTTCCATCCTTTTCCAGATTGCTGACGTCAATTGCATACTCGATCTGCTCCGGTACGGTCACATTCAGCAGGATTTCTTTTCCTTTTCTGGTCACATTCACCCGGATCAGCCCCTTCACCGACTGATAGCTGCATGTGAAGGTGAGCATACTTTCCGGCAGGTACGGGCGGATGGTGACCTTTGCAAAACCTGGTTTTTCACAGAGAATTCCCGCAATCCCATTATAATACCATTCAATGATGTGGCCCATCATGTCATGGCAGTGGCTGCGTGGATTTTTCTCCCAATATTCCCCCAGCGTCGTCTCTCCATCCAGAATAAAGGCATAATAGCTCGGATGCTCTTCTTTCAATATCAGTCGGCTAATCAGCTCATTCATCCCATATTTCCGGGCAGACTGAATCACATAGGGCAGCCCCACCTCGCCGCTGATAAATGCATCATCCCGCTCCAGCACATAGCGCAGAGCGCGCGCGACATCAGCCTCTTTGTCTTTCGGAACCAGTCCCCAGTAGAGTGGGAGCGCCTCTGCTGCCTGAGTCATAAACAGTTCATCCGGATGATCCCAGGCCCGGTAGCACCAGAAGCCCTGTTCCTCATTCCAGACCAGAAGCTTTTCGTTATAATTGTCCCGGATTTCCTGACCATACGCAAGAAGCTCCTCGCGGTCTTTTGCGAAAGATCGCTCTATGGCGGGACCGCTCTGTTGACGTTCCTGACCTGTTCTCTGACCCAGAGCAACGAAAGACTCCGCTTTTTCAAGTATCTCCGCAAAATAAGCCAGCGTCATCACGTCTGCGTATAAAAAGGCCGTCTCCACATTTTCCTTCACAAGATCATTGCGCGGATTGCCCCAGTCGCCAAGACCATGATTGATAAAGCCATCCTCCGTGACTTTTGTCTTCAGATGATTCAGATAACGCATTCCTGCGTCATAATTGTTTTCTATGATTTTCGGATCACCGTAAAACTGATAATGCCAGTAGGTACCCAGAATGCTGGTGCTCCCCCAGGCGATGATGTCATAAAAGCTCCCCATGCCCGGCACCGGAAGCACATTCGGAATATAGCAGGGACACTGCGCGGGCATCAGGCCGTCTCCCGGATAGTAGCGCCCGCCCTGCATATCACGGAACCAGTCGTCAGCCGTGTGCTGCCCGACGCGCATATCCAGCAGAAATTTCTCCCACAGAAGGCGACCGTCCTTCATGAAAAAAATCGATGGTGCCATCAGATGGTTCGGCTCCTGCCACGCAAACCGCTCGATCGTCGGACAGTCGGTGTGAACACCCGCTGTCATGTTTGCTTCCACCGTTTTTTCAATCATATCGTAGATCTTGTTGTACCGCTCATCATCACAGGTGAAAGAGCCATCCGTCTTCCAGGCGCTGGTGAGGGCATGTGCCACTAAATTGCGGATTTCGATTCCGCCTCGCTTCTGCGCAGCACCGGAAAGCGTCTCGCTTTGCGCCTGAGTCGCTCCGATAATCGGCTCGCCTTGCGTCTGCACTGTTCCGGAAATCGGCTCGTCTTGTGCCTGCGCAGCACTGGAAAGTACCTGCGCGCCGCCCGGAATCATCTCAACCGCCACATACCTCCCCGCAAAATAGGTGAATTTCATCCGGAACCGCTCCCACTCTCCGTCAGGCCCCGCTCCAAGAATATAAGTCTCGCAGCTGTCCAGATTCATCCAGTTTTTCGCCATCTGATCCACATCGCCGTCCGCAGCCAGCTTTTCCGCCGGATAAGCTTTCACAACATCTCCGGCGTGTCCTCTTACCTCAAACTCCAGGAATCCAGACAGATTCTGCCCGAAATCGTAAATTTTCCGGCCACTTACTTCTCCCAGATAAATTCCCTCATAGCTGTGAATCACCTTCACCGGCGGATGCTCCTGAGGAATCATTTCTTTAAAGGAAGCACCTCCGGTCGGTGCCTCCTCCTTAGGCACATAAGACGCCCGCTCCCATCCGGAAGCGTCAAAATCTGCAGTACACCAAACCGAAGCCGTTCCATCGCGAAGCGATTCTGTTGGCGGCTCCAAGCTGCCGCCGAACATTTGTGAGGGGGCATTTCCATTACCCGGTACCAACCGCCCATCCATCGTCTCGGAACCATACACATTGCTCATCACGACCGGATGTCTTCTTACACGCCAGTCCTCATCCGCATGCAGACACATCCCGGTGCCGTCCTCAAACGTAAGATTCAGCTCTGCCGCCAGCATCAGCGACTTTCCGTAGGGCTGGTAGGGATTCGGGTTTGGCGGCATAAAAGGCGGGAAGGAAAACGTATAGTGCTCGTCCATCTTGATGAACCAGCCATTTCCGACCTCCGCGCCGATCACGTTCTCCCCGCTATGCAGATAATCCGTCACGTCAAATACCACATATTCGATCAGCTTTTTATAATCCGTCCATCCGGGATCCAGCTCATGGTCTCCGACCTTCTGACCATTTACCCAGAACAGGAACTGCCCCAGCCCGCAGACCTTCGCCTCTGCCTTTTTCACCCTTTTATCCAACACGAACAGACGGCGTGCATAAAAAGGCGCAGCCGTCTGATTGGTAATCCATCTGCCAATATCGCTCATATTCCCTCTCCTTTCGCTTTTTGATTCCTTAGAGTATCGATCCGCAAATTTCATGATCCATCACAGTCCTGCAGTTCCACAAAAGATAAAGCGGCAAATTGATCAATTCTTCATCCGCACGATAGTCACGCAGGGATGTCCGTATAGCCAGCCCTGGCTCATACTTTGCGCAAAAAGCCTTCAGACTTTGCGCATGAACAACCAGACCCGCTTTCGCTTCCACCGGAACGATGTGATTTCGATACTGGAAAATAAAGTCCACTTCCGAGGTTGCTCCTTCGCTCCAGTAATAAATACTCTGCGCAATCTCAGCCGCCTGCAGCTCCTGTAATACAAATTGTTCCGTGAGGGAACCCATAAATTCACGGAATACCGCCTGAGAGTCGAGGATGATGTCAGGCTCAATCTCACAGGAAACACGCAGAAGTCCGACATCCAGATAATAGATTTTAAAAGCTTTCAGATCCTCATAAGCTTTCAGCGGAATCCTCCCTCCGGATACCCGGCTTATCTTACGAATCAGTCCGCTGTCCTTCAGCCAGAGAAGGGCATCCTCGTATTCTCTCGCACGCGCTCCCTCTCTGGCCAGCCCATAGACAAATTTCTTATTCTCTTTTGCCAGCTGAGAAGGAATGGAATCCCAGATATGATGAATCTTCGGCACCATATTTCCCGGCGCATGTTTTGAAAAATCATTCTCATAGGCAAACAAAAGCTTCCTCTGCTCTTCGGATACCACAGAAAAATCCTTCGTCCGAATCCACGCATTCACTACAGAAGGCATGCCACCGATGATAAAATATTTTTTCAGGTAATCCAGATATTTTTCAGAAAATAAAGCAGGCATCTGCTCCGTGTAGTGTTCTCTGGTCCAGGAAAGCAGCTCATCCTCACCGTTTGCCAGCAGAAATTCTTCAAAGGACAACGGCCCGCCAGAAATAAAATCCACCTTGCCAACCGGAAAGGATGTCCCCGCATGGAGTGTGATCCCCAGCAGAGAACCTGCGCAGCAAATCGCATATTCGGGAGCTTCCTCCTGAAAATATTTTAAAGCCGTCAGCGCGCGCGGTACTTCCTGCACCTCATCAAAAATCAGCAGGGTATTTTTCGGATCAATTTTCTTTCCATGATACGCGCCAAGCAGCTCCAGTATCCTTGACGGAACAATCGTCCCTTCAAAAATATCCGCTACCCGTCCTGGATTTTCAAAGTTGATATAACATACATCCGTAAAATAGTTTCTTCCAAGCTCCTTCATCAGCCAGGTCTTTCCCACCTGTCTTGCGCCAGTAAGAATGAGCGGTTTGCGAAGCTCACTTTCTTTCCATTTTACAAGCTTTTTAATCACATTCCGATACATATGCCGCCAATGCCTTTCCCGTTTACAGATTCGCTTATTCTTCTATTCCTCCTTATTCTACGCCGGGAACCACATTATTTCAACCGTAAATCTTTTGAGAATTCACATTTTTTCAACCGTAAATCTTTTGAGAATTCACATTTTTCGAACCGTGATGATTCCGAAATTCACATTTTTCGAACCATAATTCTTCCTGAAATTCACATTTTTTGAATCGAGGTTCTTCCTTTATTGACTCTTCCCATCCATAAAGCGATGGGAAACATAAATAGTAAATCGTTTTATTTATTTTCCGGTACAGCCATCCTTTATCTCATAAACGCCTGTATCCATCTCACAGATATGGCTCTTGTAAAAGGTTTCGACCGCCCGGATCAGATAGGCCGCATCCTTCACTCCTGCTGTCTCAAATGACGAGTGCATCGCCAGCTGCGCAAGTCCGATGTCCACGGTATTCACCGATACCTGCGACATGGCAATGTTCCCAAGGGTGCTTCCGCCGTTTATATTCGAACGGTTCGCAAAGAACTGAACCGGCACGCCTGCCTTTTCACAGATCATTTTAAACAGGGCAATGCTCACCGCATCCGAGGTATATTTCTGTCCGGCATGGGATTTGACAACAATCCCTTCATTCATATACACGCAATTACACACATCGGTCTTTTCCGGGTAATTCGGATGAACGGCATAGGCATTATCGCAGCTTAACATAAAACTGGAAGCAAGCGCTCTCGACAGGTTTTCCGGCGTTTTTCCCAGCGCGGCGTTGATGCGGGTCAGCACATCACAAAGAAAGGTAGAGGCAGCCTCCTGCTTCGTCTGCGAACCGACCTCTTCATTGTCAAAGCAGGCATACACGCTGACAGTCTCGCTGTTTTCTCCCTGTAAAAATCCCTGCAATGAATCATACGCGCACTCCAGATCATCCAGCCGCGGGCTGGAGATAAATTCGTCATCAGCGCCCCAGATGGAAGGCTCTGCCCGGTTATACAGGTATAGATCTGTCCCGTATATCTGCTCCGCTTCCACTTCAAGTTCATCTGCCACCAGGTTCTTTAACGCATCCGCATCCATTTTTCTCCCGCTGTAGACTGGCAGCATATCCTTCTGCTTATTCAGCGACTGTTTTTCATTCACTTCCCGGTTCATATGGATGGCCAGACTCGGAATCATCAGAAGATCCCGGTCAATATCCAGGAGTCTGGATGCAAGACTGTTCCCTTCCTTTACGATCACTCTCCCGGCCAGAGAAAGCGGTCTGTCAAACCAGGTGGAGCAAAGCATTCCCCCATAGTCTTCTGTGTTCAGAACCGTATATTTTCCTCTGACATCAATCTGGGCATTCTCTTTTAATTTAAAGGTCGGCGAATCGCTGTGGGATGCTGTAATATGGAAACTGTAGTTCTCCATCTGCGTCCCTGTTTGAAATGCCAGAATACTGGAGCCATTTCTTGTGACATTAATGCTTTCCGCCCGGCTTTATGTTCCACACAGAGCCTTCTCTCAAACCCTTCTTTCTCCAATATGCCGCTGATATTCCAAACGGCATGGAAGGGCGTCGGCGAACTTTTTATAAATGAAAGCAATTCCTGCGCAACTTCTCTATACATCGTATTTCCTCCTGCGCTTCCAACCGCAGCCATAACAAATCCGAACTGACTGCTGAATGTATTTTTCTTCGTTTTATTCTCCATCATTGGTCTCCTCAGTTGCAGACAAATTCCACTATTTTCTCAGACATATAATAAACGAAGCGGCATACATACTTTTGTCCTCGTTTTAAATATAATGAATCAGATATCCAGTGCCGCATGATATCCCCAGTATACGGCATTAGTAATAGTAGAAACCTTTGCGGCGTCTCCGATCACGCGCACAAACGGCGCAGCGGTACGCAGCTCCTCCACCACATCCGTGCGGGAGCGCTGCCCCAGCGCGCAGATTATGCTGTGCCCCGGCACGAGAACCTGCTTCCCCTCACCGATCTCGCAGAGGATCCCGTCGTCTCTTACTTCCAGGCCTTTATAGCCGGTGTGTACCGTCACATATTTTTCGATTTCCTTCAAAAGCAGAGGGCGATGGCGCACGTTCGCGTCTGGCGCAAGCTCCTGCCGCATTTCGATCAGATGCACCTTTTTGCCCAACTGCCCCAGGTGAATTGCGCACTCACATCCGGCAAGGCCTCCGCCGAAGACAACCACGTCCTCTCCGACCTTCTCCTCTTCCCTATAATAATTGTTGACGACCACTACATTGTCTCCGTCCAGCCCCGGGATTGGCGGAACCAGCGGTGCAGAGCCTGCTGCGATAATCAATGCGTCCGGAGCAAAGCTTTCCGCATATGCGCGGTCGACCGCCGTATTGGTCCGGATCTCCACGCCGGCGTCCTTTGCCAGCTTCGCATAGGTACCCGCCAGCTGATACATCTCATATTTAAACGGCAGGGCACGCTCGCTCCGTACCTGATCGCCCTCAAACCGTAGCGGCAGCCATACATAATCGGAGATGGACGAGTTGATGAACATTTCCTTTGCGTCTTCCGGTGAGAAGACAAAGTCGGAATCCGGAGCAAAGATTTTTTCAAACCGCTGCGCAAATTTCTCATAGGCTTCTCCCGTATCAAACGCGGGTCCTTCTTTTTCACGCAGATTCGGCATCCAGCGGTCAGCCAGCGCGATATACAGATCTTTTTTAAACGGATGCTTGAATACAGAGGTTATCTGCGAATTAAAGGATGTCCTGCTGTTATCATTTACATGCGGGTTTCCCTGTACGCGCCAGGGGCCATGCCATAATTCGGACACAGGGACCTCAGACGGATTCGGATGATAGCCGCTCGTACCGGACGTAACCAGATAATGCAGACCGTTCCTCATAAAATGTACCGGCGCTTCCCTGGAGGCGGGAGGCGCAATGTGCGGAAAATGCTCGGTATACATTCCTGTCGCATCCGTATATTCTGTGTTCAGATCCGCACAATAAATAGTCACATGCGGACGTTCGCTGAACAGATAGGCTTTTCCATCCTCAGGAGCCACTGCAATGTCAAAATCACCGACTGCCATGCCGCAGGGGTTCACACGGGGATTTACCATCGTGTACGGTCCCAGAATCTGGTCTGCCTCCAGTACGGCAAAGCAGGGCGGTTCGCCCATGATTTTGAGCCAGGCGACATATTTCCTGGTACACTGATTGTATACGATATGAGGACGGTCCATCATTGCGGACGGATGTAGCGGGAAACTCTTGTCCTCGGTATCCGGCGGAATAATCACACCCTCATCCTTCCAGTTGTACAAGTCCTTCGACGAATAGCAACGGACGCCCCAGTGCCAGATATCGAAGCTGCCTGTCGTTTTTCCTTATTTTCTCCATACCAGTAAAAGGTGTCTTCCACGGCAAGAATGCTTCCCCCATGAGCCTGAATCCGTTTGCCCTCTGTGTCCAGCCACACCTGACCGGGCCTGATTGACTGATACATGGATCTCCTCGCATTCTTGTTAAACTCTGTCATCTTTTCGCCAAGCCCGATCGTAGAGGTCGTCCAGTCTCCTCCGATATAGGTATTCGGCCAGATCCAGGTCATTGCCGGATGATAGCTGTTATTCGTCCCGTCCTCTCCGTCCACGTAGTCGTAGGTTCCATCCTCCAGCACCTGGTAATGTGTTCCCTCGATACCATAGTTGAGCAGATCTGAAACTTCTGAATTCGTATACATCAGATTCAGGAATTTCATTGCTGCCTCCGGTTCCGCAGCCGCATATGGGATACTCCACATAATGGTGGTCACATTTGATGTTGTGGAAAGAGCCTCCGTCAATGCGATAGTTCCCATCGGATACCCCGTGTTTGTTGTCGCCTCATCCGCTGTTCCCGGATTTCCGGTTGTGATCGAACAGAATGCCTTCCCTGCCTTAATGATATCTCCATAATTTTCAGATGAGGTTGCCGTGTCCTTTGCCACATAACCGGCCTCGTACCACTCTCTCATAAGCCGGCAGATCGATTCATACTGTTCTGACTCATACAGATTAACCACTTCCGCGGTCTCGCCATAGTCCAGCAGAACTCCAAGCCTGTCTCCGAGCTTATCCCAGTTATAAGCGTCAAACTGATTTAAGCTGCTTCCGCCATTTGACACGAAACAGTACATATCCGGGTACGCTTCATGGACAGCGGCAAGAATTTCGGTCCAATCCTCCAAAGATGCTACTCCGCTCACATCCAGGCCAAGCTCATCGATAATATCCTGACGGAAGGTAACATTCGTCGTCGCCGCAAAATCCTTCTGATTTGCAATGCCATAGAGGTGTCCATCCGCATATCCTGCCTGCAGGAAGTCCTCATCCAGATATTCCGCGATCCCCTGCCCATATTCCGCATACAGATCTTCCAGTTCAAGGAATGCCATCTGGTTGACGCCGGTTGTAATTCCACCCATATTCACCAGTAAATCAACAGTCTCAGACCCGCTCAGAATGAGGTTGTACTGCTCAAACCACTGACCGATATCCAGGACAGTCCAGTTTACCTCGACACCGATTTCCGCGCGGCTGATCTCATTGATTGCGTCTTCAATCAGCTTATAATCTGTTGTGGTTCCGATTCCCATCGTATACATGTTGATCGTCACAACATCCTCATCCGCGGATGCGGCCATTCCCATTCCCAGGGAACCGATTGCTACTGCCGCCAGGGAACCCTTTAAAAAGTCTCTTCTGCTGATCTTCGTCATTTTTATTATCCTCCTAGTGTAAAAATTAATATTTCCTTCTATGGCATTACACTGTTGCCAGTTGATGGTGTCATTATATACAAAGATCGCAGGCTTATCCATAATTATTCCGTCACTTTCACTATACTTTTCCGTCCATTGCCATACGTGTCTAATCATTCTTCCAATATAATCTTCCTTCTGTTTTACGCGAAAATCCCAGAGCTTGCCTGTCACAGACAATGCGAAGATAAGTATCATCGAGGCATCCAAAAGCATCGAGTTATCGCGTCATATTTTTTTTAAAAGAAAAAAAGTGATGTGATAACTTGCGTTTCTCATCGAATAAGAGTATACTGGGAACAACAATCAAACAGGAAGGTCATGAAAATGCTGTTCAAACGTGAAAAATATCTGAAAAAAATTCGTCCCTTTTATGATGCCGAGGATATCATCAAGGTAATTACCGGTATTCGCCGATGTGGAAAGTCCAGCTTAATGCAAACTGTAGCAGAGGAATTGCTGGATCGTGGAGTTCATCCGGATAATATTATTTATCTTGATCTTGACAGTCGAAAATACAGGAAAATCAAAAACGCCGATCAGTTGGAAACATTAATTGAAAGTAAAATCAAAAACGATGCCTGCAACTACCTGTTCATTGATGAAGTGCAAAATGTGACTGGATTCGAAGAAGTGGTCAATGCATTCCGCACGGACGGTGGATTCTCCATTTTCATTACCGGCTCTAATTCTTACCTGCTCAGCGGCGAACTGATTACCAAACTCACCGGTCGCTATCTGGAATTTGAACTGTTTACACTTAGCTATGACGAATACCTGCAGTTCAAGCAGTTTTATCAGAAAACTGTCAATCCAAACCCGGCAGTGGAGTTCAACCGCTATATTCTGGATGGAGGTTTTCCCAGAGCAGTTGCCATCGACGATGACTGGGCAAAGCAAGCTTACGTTACAGGAATCATTCAGGAAATATTTGAGAAAGACATCCGACGGCGGGTAAAAATTAAGGACACCGCGGCATTTGATGCAGTAAGAAATTATCTCATCAACAATTTCGGTGCAACCACCAGCATCAAAAGCCTGACAGAAGCGTTAGTGAAAAACGGTATCAAAATCACCAGAGCCACGGTATCCAAATATGTTCAGGCCCTGATGGATGCTAAAATTCTTTATGAATGCAATCGTTTTGACATGAAGTCCAAAAAATCTCTGGCCGGCGCAAAAAAGTATTACCTGGCCGATCTGAGCCTGTATTTCTCCCGAAACACGGACAATCGGATCAACTACGGCCCTGTTCTTGAAAACATTGTCTATCTCTATGCCCGCAGTCTGGATTACGCCATCAGCGTAGGACGAATCGGTAAGCTGGAATGCGACTTCATTTTCCGGAGTCCTGCCGGAGACTATTCCTATATGCAGGTGGCCTACACAATATTGCTCAGCCGGGAAACAGAGGAGCGAGAATACCGCCCTCTTGAAGAAATCCGGGACAATTATACCAAATATGTGGGAACGACAGATTATGTGCTACAAAAACGGAATGGCATTCGGCGCATTAATCTGATTGACCACATGGCAACATGCCAGGTATTTTAAGAGCTATCTTTCAGTGGAAAGTACTCTCACTACTGGCTGTACTCTTCCATAATACGTTGTGTATAAAAAGGCTTCCGACCCACAAACGTGAATCGAAAGCCCTCTTTCATTCTTTTATCTGGCGATTTTGTTTTATCTCTCTGACAGCACACGGGTCAGGTCAAACCCCTGAAAGGAGTTCACTCCCATATTCATTGAGTACAGCGCCATCGCGATTTCTACCTGATTCTTCTTGAAATAATCTACAAATTTTTTCATAATTAATACCTCTCTTTCAAACATAACGATTGTTTCCTTTGCTTCGTTACATTGCTGATGATACTATGTTTTTGTCCCCTGCAACAGGTCAGATATTGATTTGTTTTAAGGCGATATTGACATTTTCCTTTTCTGACACTATAATGTCCGCATCAAATTCCTCGGATGACATACGACTCTGCTTCTTCCATTTTTCTTCCTGCGGTCCCAGACAGACGAGAGTTTAAAATATAGCAGAAGCAGAATAGACTGCGCACCAGAAAGGAGACCGTAAAATTGCCTGCACCTTATTATGAATCCTTCCGGGAACCCCTGACATCCGGTTTCCGCATCACCTATGTGACAGCGCCGGGCGGTTATCATCCGCCCCACTGGCACGAAGAACTGGAGATTCTCTTTCATCTGAATGGAGAAAGTGACATTACTATAGACGGGAAAAAATATCAGCTCCACCCCAAACACATGATTGTGGTGGATGCGCGCCAGGTACACAGTACCTTTTCCCATGATCCGACTTCGATGTTTGTCTGTATTCATATTTCTAAATCTTATATGGAAAAATATGTTCCGGGACTGGATCTGTATCAGTTTCGCTGTACCCCGGAAGACGTCAGAGATGACAATTTTCAGTACTATCTGGATACCTGTATGCTTCTGCAGGATCTGACTAAGACCTATGTCCGGAATCCGGTGACTCTTTCTATGGAAACAGAAGGGTATGTGCTGCAGATTTTCGCGCGGCTGATCCAGCACTTTTCCCGTCCGCAAAGTACGCTGCCGGAAAACGCCAGTCTGCTGAACGCGGAACGGATTCGCACGGCCATCAGCTATGTGATCGCGCATTATAAAGAGCCGGTCAGCTTACAGGAAGCAGCCGACCAGCTCGGTTTCAGTAAAGAATATTTCTGCCGTTTTTTCAAAAAGGCAATGGGAATGTCCTTTCTACAATATGTAAATGAAGTCCGTGCCGCCCATATCTATCAGGATCTGGAAAATACGGATCTGCCGGTCGCGGAGATCATGGAGCAAAATGGTTTTACCAACCAGAAGCTGTTTAACCGCACATTTAAAAGGATATACGGATGTACGCCATCCGCCGTAAAACGGAAAGCAGCCGCTGACCGCTCATGAGAAACGGTATTGCCGATTGCTATACGCACAGGCTGTTTAAGGGTACCTATCTTACGCTGCAGATCGCCCGCTTCGCATCTTCTACGCTCGCAAACGGTCCCGGCAGCACCTCGACACCCCGGTGCTCTCCCAGATAGTCAGAGTCAAAGGTAATCGGTGTTCCATCCGGGTTTTCGTATTTCTGCTCCGGCTCAAACGCTTTGCCGAGTACATCAGTGTGAACCATTCTTCCCGTAAAGCCGTCCAGCATTTCATAGAGATTGGTATCCAGGTAAAGCTCCCCGTCCTTCTCCACGAGCTCCACCCGGATATCAGCGCGGTCATTCGCGACGATCCGGCCGTTCTTCTCATGGCGGCTGGCCTTTGCCCCGCCAAGGTACACATTCCCCTCTGACCACACCGGCAGATGCCCAAAATGAGCCGGTTCGCATTTTGCCATATCCGCGGGTTTGGTAAAGTCAAACTGTGCAATCCATTCCTCGTACGTCGGATATTCCTCAAACATCCAGGTGCCGGCCGCGCGGTTTTCACTGTCAGATCCGTCGTCTGAATCATGCCGGGTAATCACATCCTCCGCCGGCCATTTCTGAACGAAAATATTGTTGTAGAAACGATCGTCGCCGTGAAGAATCGTCATGAAGCCCATGACCTCTGTGCGGTGTGGAATGTGGTACGGCGTGTAGCGCCAGCCTGTGCCATCTCCCACGCAGGTCAGCGCCCCGCAGATCAGATTATGCACCAGGGCAACCCCCTGGGTCGCAAAGCGCAGGGATGCGTCGGAAAGCAGGATATTGTTATCAATCAAAGTCGGCCCATGCCCTACCTCGACAAAAATATCCTGGGACATCATGCCGCCTTTCAGGCTCTTCGCAAACGGCGGGCGCTGATTATCATGCAGCAGGTTCTGAGTCAGACGGGTTCCCTGTGCCTCCCAGTCACACCAGATTCCCATCGTGCAGTGATGGATATGGTTGCGGCGCATAATGACATCAATCGCAGCGTGCATCTTGATACCGGCGATCTCCGCCCCGCCCTGCTCCATCATATTATTAATATGGTGAATGTGATTGTCCTCAATAATACTGAATACACCGCCCATACGGCCAATAATACCGCCCTGCTCGCAGTGGTGGATATTGTTGCGGCGGATGATATGGCTGCCGACCTTTTCCTTCAGCCAGCCATGGTACTGTCCGCGGCAGACCGCGTCCCGCTCCATCTGGGTCGGGCTTTTCACCTGCTTATAAGTAAAATAATGGTCATTTTCCGGGTCCAGATATTTACCCAGAGAGATGCCCGCGCACTTACTGTCGGAAATCTCACAGTCTTCGATGATCCAGCCCTTGCTCCAGTGCGGTCCGATCATTCCATCCTGATACGCGGCAGGCGGCGCCCAGGTGGTAGCGGCTTTATTGATCCGAAACCCACTGACCGTGATGTAGCCAACCCCGGTTTTCGACGGCATAAAACACTCCCGGCGAACATTGATCTCGATCATTTCCTCGTTCGGATTCTTTCCCTGAAAGTTCGCGAAAAGAACCGTCTCATCCGTTTCCCCGTCCTGCTCAGTATACCACTTATAAATTGATTCCTCCGGCACCCAGCTGCATTCATAGACTTCGCCCTTGATACACTCCTCAAGAGATGTCGCCTCATACATGGCCTTACCGTTTAAATAAACACAGCCCGTATGCTTGTCCGCCTTCGCAAAATACCAGTCGCCGTAAACATGGGTCGTATACGGGTTATACGCACCGAATACGCTGTTTTTTACGCGTGCCGTCCAGACCGTTCCCTCATATGCTTCCCAGCCGGTCAGCAGCTCCGCGCCGGTAATCACCGCGCCCAGCGGCTCGGCGCTGCGATAGGTAATGCGCGCGTCTTCTGTTCCTGCATGAACCGGATCCACATACTCCCGGTACACGCCGGGCGCCACCACAACCTCATCTCCGGGCTGTGCGATCCTCGCGGCCTCATTGATGCGCTTAAAGGGCATCTGCTTCGTTCCATTGCCATCATGGCCTGCTTTTGCGTTCACGTAGATAATCATAATTTTCCTCCCTGTTTTCTACTGATACAACATTTTCTCGACAGATCTTTACACTCACTATGAAGACTGTATCATTCAAAAATATTCCTCCTGCCCGCTGCGAAGATATGAATATTCATTCGCCACCTCTTCTTCGGGAATATCCGAAACTACCGGACTGTCAAAAATCTCGCATGGATCAATATCAATGCAGCGATACGCATCCCTGTTTCCGCCGATATCCCAGGCGACAGTACCACTC
>JAJQGP010000175.1:0-11725 GCA_021200475.1 Lachnospiraceae bacterium | reverse complement strand
GTACCACTCAGCACTGTCAGTTTTTGTCTGAAAATATTCTCATTCTCCAGTACTTTAAAAACCCCGCCGCTTTTGATCAATGGCTTCACATCAAACTCTCTGACACTGCCATCATTCATGTAAGCATAAACGATAAAATTTTTTCCTGCCACGGCCTGAAACACTTCCGGCGAAAAAAGTCTGAAATCCAGTCTGCTGTTCTCCATAGAATCACCGCCTCACTACATCAAAGGATTAATTCGGTTTAAAGGTTTATGATCTTTCGCAAGTTCCCAGTTCTGCATCAGTTCATCCTTATGGATTTCCGCCCAGGCAAGCACAAATTTCAGCTGCCTTTTCGGCAGATATCCTTCACTGATAATGCCCTCCTCAATTAACACAATGGCACGGTTGTTCCCGTATTCCGCATGAAAATGCGGCGGATTATGAGCATTCCAATACATGGTTATTCTTATTCCGTAAAATAAACTTATTTCCGGCATTCATACTCCTCTCTTTCTGCCAATCATTTCCGCCCGGATTGCACCAACCGCCCCTGGTCTAGCACCAGTATATTCATCGCTATTGTGATGCTTGAAAGATGATGTAACACAAAAAAAGCCGTTTTATTTTCTCTTCATAACAAAATAAAGTAAGACACCATCACCATCAGAAACGGCATCACAAGCTCACACACTGACAGAAAATACCCCGCCAGGTCTCCATTGATTCCGCCGAAATATTTCATCGCCCGATGATAATACCATGCGAAAGTCCCCACTGCTCCCAATAACGCCGCCGCCGCATAGACCGGCTGCAGCAAAAACATAATCATTCCCACAAGCAGAATATAGCACACGCAAGTGGTCTGTATCACCCTCGTCTGCGCGTTTTTCGAAAACCCGGCGACGGTACCCTTTGTCGAAGCCTTCGGAAACGTGACGACCGAAAACGCGCTCAGTGAGCGGGATACCACAAAGCAGCATGCATACACACAGACCAAATCTCCCCGCACAGAATCCAGCACTCCATAGAGCAGGAAAAAATATACAATCCCGCAGATAATGGCAAACGCCCCCGCGTGAGAATCCTTCAGTATTTCCAGTCGTTTTTCCATCGGCCGCCAGGAGCTCATGGCATCGGACGTATCCAAAAATCCATCCAGATGAATGCCGCCAGTCACCGCGACCGGGATTGCCATCAGAATCACATTCCGAAGCGCGTCACGAATTTCCAGATACGAAGCGAGCCAGTCCCAGCCGAAGCAGAGCAACCCAATGATTCCTCCAACCCACGGAAAGAAACACATGACATATTTCATATTTTCTTCCGACCAGTCACACTGCGCCGCCGGAAGCTTCGAATACATAGAAAACGCAATATTCAGGCTGTTCCAGCATCTTTTTAGAATTCGCATGCCATCTGGCCCTCCTCACTTAGCCTGTTTTCACCGTCACTGGGATCCCATACACCACTTCAGTAACCATATCCGCCTGTGCAGCCATCGCCTGATTCACCGCACCCAGATAAGAAAGATACCGCATCGTTTCCGCATCATATGACACGCCATCTGAAAAAACCTCGTTCGTCACCACAATCAGATGGCGCGCCTGCCGCCGCAGCGATTCAATGCCGCGCAGGATTGCTTCGACCGTGCCATCTCCTGCTCCACTTGGCTCAAACACCTCATTTGCCACCAGATTTGACATACATTCCAGCAATACGACATATTCAGTTTCCGGCCTCCTTTCGCCCGAAACTGTGCCTGTAGCCATCGCTTCTTTCCTGCTCGTATCATGCAATGCTGTATCAAGCCATAAATACTCCAGCCCGGTATAGCACTCAATCGTCTCAAAATGCTTTTCCCTGCGAAGCTGCCTGTGGCGTTCCACTCTTCGCTTTCCATCTTCTCCATAGGGGATCATGGTAGCAATATAAACGCATCTTAACGAAGTCACACAGTGAGCATTTGCTTTTTTCTCCGCTCCTCTGTTTGAGTCAGGGCATACCTTTTCCTCACCATACCTATCGGCTAAAAGTCTGGATACACAATCTTCCGCATATGCGGATTTTCCGCTGCCGCTGCCGCCAGTCACTAAATGGAAAGTTGAATCCTTATTCTGTTCTTTCATCTACTGTAAAACCTCGATCTTGCATCTGTGTTTCTTTGAACCCTTCTGGCAGCTGATTCCCACCGCCAGAATCCTGCCTGTAGTCAAAGGCTTCTCTCCCATCCTGCCCTGAAGCCGCAGCGCATAATTCTTATCCCGGATCTGCTTAATCGCAGCTTCCGGAGTTCTGTCTACTTTTAATTCCAGGATCAGCCCGTCATCTCTTCCGTTTCTGGGATAAAAAATATAATCAACATATCCCTTTCCCGCCTGATCCTCCTGCTCAATCCGATACTGTCCCCTTGCAGCCAGATAAGCAAGCTTTACTGTAGAAGATAGTTCTGACTCATCCAGATAAATCTTGTGGGGCGATTCGGAATCGTGAATATAACCAAGTGCCTCTGCCACCGCGTCAGCATCCAGTGCCAATGTTCTCTCCAGGATTCGTCTCGATTCTCTCTCGAAATCACGCAGGTAATCATAGGATGCCTCTTTGACGATGGTGTTTTTGAATTCCTCCATCAGTTCTCTGTTCGGAATACTCACACAGCCATTTTCATAATTCAGAAAACCATAAACAAGCATGGCGGAAAATATTTCATTTTTTGTCTGCAATTCCATAGAAGAAGCCGCATACTCCTCGACATTTGCCGGAACTGCTTCTCCCTCTGCCATTAGAGCCACATCTGTTTTTACCCCGGCAATATCATTTACAATGTATTTTTTCACCTCAGAATAAGGTCCCGAGCCGGTCCAGTAGCTTGCGATCCGATTGTTCGTAAGGGCGTAAACAACTGATCTGGGATTATATAGCTTCACACCATTCAATGTATGATAGCCATCATACCATTCCCTCAGATTTTCTCTTGTAAGGAGCGGTTCTTTCTCTCTATCCAGATACTTTTTATACAGAGCGTCCACTTCCTGGTCCGTAAAGCCAAAATACTCGCTGAATTTCGACTGAGTAGCTATCGTATATTCCAGAAAATTATTCATGGTAGAACCGCTTGAATACTTCGCAATCGGTAATATACCCGTCATATAGGTCATAGCCACGTATGCCTGATTCTTTATCAGTCCCGCCAGGAAATCAATAAACTCCTTTTGCTCGTTCTTTTTCAGAAAGTCCTTATGAAAAATACAGTCCCACTCATCAATCACAAATACAAACTTTTCGCCATTATATTCATTAAAAACCTCAGACAGAGCCTCCCAGACCGCTCCTTCCGGGTCAATATCCGCGTCAGGATATGCTTTCATCAGATCCTTAATCAGGCGTTTTTCAATTCTTTCAATATATTGTGCATAAGATTTACAGTTCCGCGGCATTTTACTGAAATCCATAAAGATGACCTGATACTGATTCCGGTAATCGCGATATTCAGGAATACCTGCTATCTGAAGATGATCGAATATATCTGATGAATCGGTCGCTTTCGAAAAAAAAGAAGCAATCATCTGAGCCATCATGGTCTTGCCAAATCTTCGTGGTCTGGTAATGCAGATATCCCTGTCAGCCTGATTAAAAAATGGAATCAAATCTTTTATAAGCAGACTTTTATCAACAAAATATTCGGATTGAGAAGCAATTCTGTAGTTTTCAACCGGTTCCAGGCTATTCAGAAAATATCCCATTATACCATCCTCCTGCTTTATTCAAAAAGTAACTATTCAGGACAGCAGGCCGCAGGTCTACGCTTCGCTTCGGTCGTCGCTAAGCGGACGTCCACTGGACGTCCAGCGACGCCTGCGCTGCAGGCTATATGCCGCTAACGCGTCATATGTCTGTGGCTTGATGGGCGTCTCCGTTTCACTTCGGTCGGTGCTAAACGATCGTCCACTGGACGATCAGCACCCGCCCATCCCGAAATGAAAATACAGCCTTTAGCAGGTAAACCTGCACATCTCCGCTTCGCTCCGGTCGGTGCTAAACGAGCGCCACTGGCGCTCAGCACCTGTCTTTTCATTTCGATGCTGTTCTGAACTGTTACCTAAAAATACTTTCTCACCAGCTCCAGCACTTCTGCCAGCTCTTCCCTCGTATGCGCCGCTGAGAGGAACATGGCCTCAAACTGTGCGGGGGCGAGATAGATACCATTTGCCAGCATATAGCGGAAATAGTCCGCGTATTTTCCGGTATCGGATGTTTTTGCAGACTCGTAGTCATGCACCGGTTCAGAAGTAAAGAAGATACTGCCGAGCGACCCGCAGGAATTCACCTGAACCGGAGCGTTCATCTCTTTCGCGATCCGTTTTAAAGAGCCAAAGAACCACTGCCCTTTTTTATTCAGCTCTTCATAAATCTCCGGCTGTTCCTTCAAAATCGTAAGCTGCGCGAGACCGGCCGCCATGGCCACCGGATTGCCGCTTAAGGTTCCCGCCTGATAGACCGGACCGACCGGAGCTACCCGCTCCATAATCTCGCGCTTCCCGCCGTAAGCGCCGACCGGCATCCCTGCGCCAATGATTTTTCCATACGTTACAAGATCCGCATCCACGCCAAAATATCCCTGTGCGCCAGTAAAACCAAGCCGAAAGCCAGTGATCACTTCATCAAAAATCAACACTGCACCGTATTTTGTGCAGAGGCTGCGCAATCCCTCCAGAAATCCGGGAGCCTGGTTTTCCTGTGCTTTGGCTGTAACCGGTGGAACAACACCCATATTCGCTCCGACCGGTTCTACAATCACAGCCGCAATCTCGTCCGGGAATTCTTCAAACAGCCGTTCCACGCTCGACAAATCATTGTAAATAGCGGACAGCGTATCCTTTGTACACCCCTGCGGCACACCCGCACTGTCCGGTATTCCGGCAGTCATCACACCGGAGCCCGCCTGCACCAGCAAAGCGTCGGAATGCCCGTGATAGCATCCCATAAACTTCACAATCTTGTCCCGTCCGGTATAGCCGCGCGCCGCGCGGATCGCGCTCATCACTGCTTCCGTACCGGAATTCACCATACGCACCATATCCACATTAGGGATCGAGCCGCAGATCAGCTCCGCCATCTCCACTTCCCGTTTCGTCGCCGCGCCAAAGCTTAATCCATCTGCACAGGCAGCAACCACCGCTTCCCGCACTCTCGGATCGTCATGCCCCAGAATCATCGGTCCCCAGGAGCCAACGAAATCCAGATAGCGGTTTCCATCTTCATCTGTCATATATGCGCCGTGCGCGGAGGCAATCATCCGCGGCGTCTGTCCCACAGAACCAAACGCGCGCACCGGACTGTTCACACCGCCTGGGATCACCTTGCAGGCACGCTCAAATAATTCTTCTGATTTTGTCATATATTATCACCTGTATTCTAATCTTATTATCCATAACTGACAGGGCGGGCCCTGCCCCTGAAATCAGCGATTATATATTTTTTCGCCAACCTGAAATCAACCGATTTTGCCTTCACGCATGTATCGCGCGATCTCCTCTGCGAAGTAGGTCAGATAAATATCACATCCCGCACGGAATGCAGAAATCGCTGTCTCACAGATAATCTTTTCCTCATCAATATAGCCAAGCTGCGCGCCCGCCTTGATCATCGCATACTCACCGCTCACGCTGTAGGACGCGATCGGAACATCCGTCACTTCTTTTATTTTCGCGACCATGTCAAGATAAGACATTGCCGGTTTTACCATAATGATATCTGCACCCTCTTCTACATCGAGCAGCGCTTCCTTGATACCCTCCCGGCTGTTGTGGTAATCCATCTGGTAGCTCCTGCGGTCGCCAAACGCCGGTGCGCTCCCGGCCGCATCGCGGAATGGGCCGTAAAAAGCGGAAGCGTATTTCACCGCGTACGACATGATCGGCACATTCAGGTAGCCTTCCTCATCCAGCGCCGCGCGGATCGCCGCCACCCGGCCATCCATCATATCCGAAGGCGCAACCATGTCCGCGCCTGCCTTCGCGTGAGAGACTGCCGTTTTCGCGAGCAGTTCCAGCGTCCGGTCATTGTCCACATATCCCTGCGGAAACACAGGAGCCGCCGAATCACCCGCTGGCGTCTTCGTACATCCGCAGAGCACACCGCAATGTCCATGCGAAGTATACTCACACATACATACATCCGTAATCAGATACATCCCCGGAAAATCGCGCTTCGCCTGGCGCAGAGCTTTCTGTACGATCCCGTCTTCCGCGTAGGCGCCGCTGCCTACTTCATCCTTCCGATCCGGAATGCCAAAAAACATCACACTCGAAACTCCGGCGTCAAGCAGCGACTGCAGCTTCTCCCCCATACGGTCTACACTGTATCGATACTGTCCCGGCATAGTGGGAATCTCTTCGCGGATTCCAGTGCCTTCCTTTACAAAAATCGGATAAATCAGAGACGACGCATCGACACGTGTCTCTCTCACCATCTTGCGCAGCAGCTCATTGCCGCGCAGCCGCCTTGGGCGGATTGTCATATCCATTTCTTTCACCTCTCAGCCTTTCAGTCCACGTGACTGGCGATCCATATCTTCCACTACAATATCATAGATCTCTCCTAGTGACGCGCAGTATTCCAGAACCTTCCACGGTTCATTTGTATGGAAATGGATCTTAATCAGTTCTTCATCACCGACCGCCAGAAGACAATCGCCTTTAAAGTTTTCTGTGAAATAATCACTGATCACATCCTCATCCAGATCTTCTCCCTCAATTAATAATTGCGTATCATACTTAAATTCCAGCATAATAAATCACTCCTTTTTACTAATATTAATACCAGACAACCCCTATTCCATAACGTTTATCTCACTATCAGCATTTTTTATGATGCCGACACAAGATTCCCTCAAAGGAGGGATATCATGTGTTAATGTACTCCATACGGCGCTTAAATCAATCGAGCCATATGCATGAACATAAAAATTTCGCGTATCCTTTATTACTCTCCATGGTATATTTTTATACGCCGATTTAATTTCATCAGATAAAAGTCCTGCTAATTCACCTATTTGGACAATACACATGCAACATGCATCCTGGTACATAGGGTTTTTCAAAAAAACATCATAGCTAATTTGATTTTCAGATAGATAATTTTCGATTCGATCGCAATACAAAATGATTTTTTGTATAATTGTATAGTCACGATGCTCCATATAATAATATTCCCTCCTCTCGAATTCGATTAAGGAACACTTCATCTGATGACTCTGTAGTTACCAGATCAACAGGGATTCTCAGCACATCCTCTACTGCCAACCGAAAACTACACAATTGAAATAATGAATGAATCTGTCCTTTTTCTATCAAAAGATCAACATCGCTATCGTCTTTCGCAATTCCCTTTGCATAGGATCCAAAAAGAGATACACTTTTTATTCCATGCTCTCTGGCAATAGGGGAAATTGCTTCTTTCAATTGTAAAAGGGTATAAACAGCCATCATATACTCTCCTTCACCATTTTGTTTATCAAAAAGCATATCTCCTGCTATTTAGCTTCATTGTATCGACATGTCAGAATGAAGTCAAGAAAAATCACAGGTAACTATATCACACAGACATGCAACCAGACTGTCAATCGATGCCTCTGCGGCCACATATGTCTTCATGCCAAGCGCTGCCGCTGCAGCCTCCGTCTGCTTTCCGATGCACACTGCCTGTACTTTCGCGTAGTCAATTCCCGCCGTAGCCTGCGCAAATCCGCGAACTGTCGAAGCACTCGTGAACATTACGTAGTCGATGGCACCATCAGAAAATTCTTTCTGTAAATCTACAAATCGGCTGGCCTCGTATTTTGTCTCGTAGATCGGGATATCCTCTATTTCTAAGTCATCCCCCAGCTCCTCAAGGAGCTCCGGTGAGTCAAGCGCCGCGCGGGGAATGAGGATGTGAGATTCTTTTTCCAAATTAATGATATTCCGCAGCGTTCTTCCCAAATGTGCCGCGTCGTAAACGTCCGGCATGAGATCCGCATAAAATCCATGTTTGGCCAGTTCCTTTTTGGTTCCGCTTCCGATCACGGCAAACCTGGCAGTACCAAGCGCGCGGCAGTCAATGCCGTGCGCTGCCATCTCTTCAAAGAAAATACGCACGCCTGTCGGGCTTGTAAACACAATCCACCGATAAGAACCCAGCCTTTCCAGCGCCTGCTCCAAACGCTCATTCTTTTGTATTCTTTCCGTGCGTATGGTCGGCAGCTCCAGTACCTCGGCTCCTTTTTCCCGCAGCTTCGCAGCAGTCTCACTGCTCCGTTCCTTCGGACGGGTCAACAATACCTTTACCCCGGCGAGAGGCTGATGATCCGCCCAAGAAAACTGCTCCGAGAGGGCGCAGACTTCACCGACGACAATGATCGCAGGCGTACAGGAACCCAGTCGTTTTACCTCATCCTCCAGCGTCGCCACTGTCGCCACAATGCGCCGCTGATGCGCAGTCGTCCCCTGCATCAAAAGAGCAGCCGGTGTTTCCGACACCATACCCGCGGCAAGCAGTCCCTGACAGATATCCCCCAGCGCACTCACACCCATCAAAAATACAAGCGTTCCCTTTGTGCGTACCAGCGCCTCAAAATCAATATCCAAAGCCATTCCGCTCCGCTTATGTCCCGTAATCACATGTACTGAGGAGCAATAATCCCTGTGTGTCACCGGTATCCCCTGATAGGCCGGAACCGCAAAGGCAGATGTCACACCAGGCACCACTTCAAATGAAATTCCAGCCGCAATCAGTTCTTCAATCTCCTCGCCGCCGCGTCCAAAGAGAAACGGATCGCCGCCTTTCAGGCGTACCACGCTCTTTCCTTCCTTCGCTTTCTGCACGAGCAGCTGACTGATCTGCTCCTGCGGCAGCGTATGATGGCTCGCCCGTTTCCCGACATTCACCGTCTCCGCCGAATCGGGAATCATATGCAATATTCCCTGGCCGACAAGCGCGTCATAGACCACTACCTCCGCGGATTCCAGAACCTGCTTTCCTTTTAGTGTGAGAAGTCCGGGATCCGACGGACCTGCGCCTACTAAAAAGACCTTACCAGACGACTCTTGCTGCTTGATTGAAACGCATCTTTTCTCTTCAAATTCAAATTTCACAATCCAATCTCCGTTCGGTTATTATTTTCCTCTTCAGATTCTGTCATCTAAAAGAAAGCGCCAAAGCCTCTCCAAGCTTTTCGGGACTTTCCAGGTTTCCGCTTTCACTACCACGATAGACCTTTCCCGTTTCTTCATCATAGTAAAAAGCTACCAGGCGTAACGTCTTACATAAATCCGTTTTCTGAATCACCCGCGCATATGCCGCCACCGGGGTACTGCAATTTCCTCCAAGTGCCCGCACAAAGGCGCGCTCCGCCCGTGCGCAGACCGCAGCCTCCCGATCCGAATAGCCTTCCAGAAAGCTGTAATCCTCTCCCTCACGCCCCTGTACCGCCAGAATTCCCTGTCCGGCAGCGGGAATCATCTCTTCGGTCGTAAAATACCGGCTGACCCGCTGCAAAAGCCCCAATCGCTTCAATCCTGCCGCCGCCAGAATGGTCGCACAGTATTCGCCGCTGTCCAGTTTTTTTAATCGGGTCTGCACATTTCCGCGAATCGGCGCGAATGTGGTCTGCGGATACAGCTGCGCAAATTGCAGTATCCTGCGTCTGGAGGAACAGCCGACCGGCTTTGAAAAATCCAGCTCATGCACCCCCTCTGGGAGAATCAATGCGTCACGCACATCCTCCCGTGCAGAATAAGCGATCAGCGGAAGCGTCTCCGGCAGCTCCATCGGGACATCCTTGAGGCTATGGACAGACAGGTCAGAGCGGCCATCCAGCAAAGCCGCATCCAGTTCCTTTACAAAAAGTCCCTTGCCTCCGATTTTTTCCAAAGACTGATTTAATACCTTATCGCCAGTGGTCTTCATCGTAAGAATCTCCACGGACAGCTCCGGATGCGTCTGCTGTATGTACTGCTGTACCATCTCCGACTGAATCACAGCCAGCTGGCTTTCCCGGCTGCCAATCACAATTTTTCTGGTCATTCTGTCTTTTTATTCCTTCCTGCCCGGATCAACCGGAACAATAATTTTCTCCAGCCCTTCTATGCATTCCCGAAACGCCGCCTCACTTACACAGTCTCGCAGCCCGAACAGCAGCTTATTCATTGTACGCTCTGCCGCCCCTTCAATCTCCTCGTTCAAGGCTTCCTTTTCCTGCTCCTCCAGGGGAAGGCTGCGCACCGTTTTTGTCAGGCGTTTTTCCAGATCAACTGCCGTCTGCGTCTTGATCGACTGAATTTTCGGAATCATGTCCACACACTCATACCAGTCAAAAAATTCTTCCATCTGCTTCGAAAAACAGGCTTCTGCATCCGCAATCGCCTGCTGCTGTTCTTCACTCACTGCCCCTTCGCGGAAACAGTCAATGTCATAGAGACGCACACCGTCCAGTTCGGCTACGCCGGGCTCAATATCCCGCGGCACCGCCAGGTCGATCAAAACAACCGGCTTTTTCCGATATTCCGCGACCAGTTCTCTGGTCAGTGTATAATTGGGGCTGACGGTCGCACTCAGCACGTAGTCACATTCGCCAAACAGCTCCATCCGGCGCCCGTAATCAATCCGTGAACAGTTTGGTGGAATCTCCACCACGCCGCTGCGGTACTGACGAACCGTCACTGTGACAAATGCCCCCTGTTTTTGCAGCTGCGTCGCGGCCAGCTTCCCCATCACGCCATTGCCAATCACCATGCATGTTTTCCCGGCAAAAGTATAGCCCTCTTCTTTCAGGGTTCGAATCGCAGTATGAACCGCAGACTGGTCGGTGGAGGATAACTCCCCGCTGGTCTTCACCTTCTTCGCGGATGTAACCGCCATCCGGAAAAGCGTCTCCAGCACATGATCCGCCGCGTAATGTTCTCTGGCAAACGCCAGCGCATCCTTCACCTGCGTCACGATCTGATCGTCCCCCAGTATCCGCGACTCCAGACCTGCCGTAAGACGGAACAGATGATACACCGCCTCCCGCTCCTGCTGGAAGCGGAAAAATGACCGATAGTCCAGCGTTTCCGGAATGTCTCTGATTTCACAGAGCAGCCCGTACAAATCGCTCTCAAAATCCTCTCCGGTACTTAAATAAAGCTCCATCCGATTACAGGTCGAAATCATCACACAGCCGTTGACACCCTTCACCTGTTTCAGACGTTCCAGTGCCTCCGCCATACTTTTTTTCGTAAAAGAAAAAACAGTCCGTATATCAATCGGGGCGTCTTCATGGTCAATCCCCGCCATCTGTATTCCCACAGTCTTCCTCCCGCCATTCTGTAATCCACCTTGCATTATTCCACGTAATACATATCAATTCTCTGCCGCATCCATCGCGTCCTGCACATGATCCAGAAACATCTGCCGAACCCCGGCATATTCGCCGAGTCCTTTCAAAATACACCTTACCTCAAATCCGGCGCTCTCAAAGCGGTTTTTCCAGGAATCCGCATCCGGACCAGCCAGATCATTTTCCGCGTGATCGCCCGCAACAATCATAAACGGCGCCAGAACGACCTTTCTAAAATTTTGCTCCTGTACGCGCCGCATCAGCGAATCCAGTGCCGGATAGGCTTCCACCGTTCCCATAAAAATATTGGGATATCCCATGTCCTTAAACTGATAATCCAGTGCCGCGTAAATAGAGTTCGCGTAGTGCTCCGTCCCGTGCCCCATC